>NZ_LZHI01000012.1:0-134988 GCF_001690385.1 Gilliamella sp. Choc6-1 | reverse complement strand
ACCCATAATATTCGGGTTCTTTACGGTGAATATAATGATGGTGTTGTTAGTTCAGATAGCAACAGTCCGTTATATGAAAAAGTTCCATTCTTTGAAAAGTATACGGATATCGGCGGTAATGCTGTTGAGCATGACCAAATAGATGTATCAGCGCCGCCGTCATCAGTGACGTATAATGGCGTGGGTGGTGCACATACGATACCGGTAGCATTAAAAGAGAAGTCTATTACTTTCACGAGTGTTGAGGTGAATGATATGGCTTTGGGCTACCGTGCCTCGGATGCAGATATCACTATCATCAAAACAGCGTTAAAAGACAATGTGGTGGTGGGTGATATAGTGCCGTATACTCTTAAAGTAATTAACAATAAAGCACAACCAGCAAATATCAAAATTAAAGATATTTTACCTGCGGGCTTTAAATTTGTTAATGGTTCATCACGAGTTAACGGTAAGAAAGTGATGGATCCGAAAGGTGGCAGAACGGTGACGTATGACAAGGTAAGTTTATCGGGTAATGGTGAAATGGTCATTAGCTATATGTTAGTGGTGGGTTCAGGTGTAACTCAAGGTGAGTATACGAACACAGCAATGGCATTAAATTCCTTAACAGGTAAGGTGGTGTCAAATATAGCTCAAGCAACAGTGACAGTGACGTCAGACCCATTATTTGATAATGCATTAATTTTTGGTAAAGTGTTTGTGGACAAAAATGGTAATGGAGTGCAAGACGAAGGTGAGGAAGGACTTGGTGGCGTGAAATTAATCACGGTGCGAGGAGAGATTATCACAACTGATGCACATGGGCGTTACCATTTAGTCGATGTATCGGGTGGACGTTGGGAACGTGGTGGTAACTTTGTTATCAAACTCGATCCGCGAAGCTTACCGAAGGAATACCGTGTTAGTGGTCGTAATCCTAAGGTAGTAAGGGTATCACCAGGATTACCAAGTAAAGTTGATTTCATGGTTTTTAAAGAAGAGTAGCCCATAGTAATATGGGGTTATTCGAATAAATGTGGATATGGATATCTACATTTGAAGCAGTGTTAAAGTTAAACATAATTGTTTATATCCTTTTGTTTTCACTCTTTTCCTGTTGTTTCGGAAAAGAGTGAGATATTTTTTATTAAAACTTATTCTGCATTAATTTTTATTCCGCATATGAAGGTATCCTTTACACAAACATAATCGTTTACTAACAAATAATGATGAAAAATGGAGAATAAATTTTAAATAAAAACATATGGTTGATATTAGTTCGATTTTTTTAATTAAAAAATGGTGATTTGATGTGAATTTGGAGTATACTATGCGCCTCATAAAACCCTAGTTTTTTTGAGGATGTTAGTTTGAGTATCGATAAACTTGTGGATTCTTATTCCCCCGCACAAATGACACAAATTGCTGAGGAAATTGGCAATTACAAAGTAAATAAACACCCATGTAGCACAGTTTTATCTGCAATAATGGCCGGTGTGTTTATCTCTATTGCTTTTGTATTTTATATTACTGTAACTACAGGTACAGCGACTGTTGCTTTTGGTTTAGCAAAATTAGTCGGTGGTATTTGTTTCTCATTAGGACTTATGCTAGTTGTTTGTTGTGGTGCTGATCTTTTTACTTCAACTGTTTTAACTATTTTGCCTAAAATGACTCATAAAGTTAGTTGGATGAAAATGATTCGTAATTGGGTTTTAGTCTATATTGGTAATTTTATTGGTGCTATACTGTTTGTTGTAATAATTTGGCTTTCTGGTCAATATATGGTTGCCAATGGATTGTGGGGATTGAACGTCTTACAAACCGCTGATCATAAATTACACCATAGTTTTATTGAAGCAGTTTTTCTTGGTTTACTAGCTAATTTAATGGTTTGTTTAGCAGCTTGGATGAGTTATGCAGGTCGTAGCCTAATTGATAAAATGTTAATTATGGTTTTACCAGTTGCAATGTTTGTTGCTAGTGGCTTTGAGCATAGTATTGCAAATATGTTTATGATCCCAATGGGAATTATGATTAATCATTTTGCTTCTCCTGAGTTTTGGCAATTAATTGGTGTTGCACCAGAAGCATTTAAAGATTTAACAGTTGAGCATTTTGTTCTAAATAATTTAATTCCCGTGACAATTGGGAATATTTTAGGTGGTTTAGCAGTGGCGCTACCTTATTGGTTTTTATATTTACGTAAACCACATTGATTTTGTAATATTTACCCTTATGTAAAAGGGTAATAAATATTTTTGTAAACCTGAGGTGAAAATTATGAGTAATTTAAACGAAGTACAAGCAGTTGCTTGGAAAGGATTTAAAGATGGTGATTGGCAAAATAATGTTAATGTCCGCGATTTTATTCAAAAGAACTACACGCCATATGAAGGTGATGAGTCTTTCTTAGCGGGAGCAACTGAAGCAACTACTAAGTTATGGGATAAAGTAATGGAAGGCATTAAAGTTGAAAATGCTACCCATGCTCCTGTGGATTTTGATACAAGTGTTATTTCTACAATTACCGCTCATGATGCAGGTTATATAGAAAAAGATTTAGAAAAAATTGTTGGTTTACAAACTGAAAAACCACTAAAACGCGCAATTATCCCGTTTGGTGGTATCAAAATGATCGAGAATTCTTGTAAAGCTTATAATAGAACACTTGATCCTTTAGTTAAAAAAATCTTCACGGAATATCGTAAAACTCATAACCAAGGTGTTTTTGATATTTATACTCCAGATATTCTTCGTTGTCGTAAATCAGGAGTTATCACTGGTCTTCCTGATGCTTATGGTCGTGGTCGTATTATTGGTGACTACCGTCGTGTTGCTCTTTATGGTATTGACTACTTAATGCAAGATAAATTTGCACAATTCAATTCATTACAAGCTGATTTTGAAAATGGCGTTGATTTAGCAATGACTATGCAACGTCGTGAGGAAATTGCAGAACAGCATCGAGCACTTGGTCAAATTAAAGAAATGGCTGCTAAATATGGCTACGATATTTCAGGACCTGCTAAAACTGCACAAGAAGCTGTCCAATGGACTTACTTTGGTTATTTAGCTGCGGTTAAATCACAAAATGGTGCTGCAATGTCATTAGGTCGTACGTCGACTTTCTTTGATATTTACTTCCAACGTGATCTTGAAGCTGGCTTAATTACAGAAAAGGATGCTCAAGAAATTGTTGACCATTTTGTAATGAAATTACGTATGGTTCGTTTCTTACGTACGCCAGAATACGATGAGTTATTCTCTGGTGATCCAATTTGGGCAACTGAATCTATCGCTGGTATGGGTGTTGATGGTCGTACATTAGTTACTAAGACTTCTTTCCGTTTCTTAAATACGTTATATACAATGGGACCATCGCCTGAACCGAATATGACAATCCTTTGGTCTGAGCACTTACCAAGTGGATTTAAAGAATTTGCATCAAAAGTATCTATCGATACTTCATCATTACAATATGAAAATGATGATTTAATGCGTCCTGACTTTAATAATGATGACTATGCTATTGCATGTTGTGTAAGCCCAATGATTGTTGGTAAACAAATGCAATTCTTTGGTGCACGTGCAAACCTTGCTAAAACTCTACTATACGCAATCAACGGCGGTGTGGATGAAAAATTAAAAATGCAAGTTGGTCCTAAAGAGACTCCAATCACTGATGAATATTTAGATTTTGATACAGTGTTTGCTCGTTTAGACCACTTTATGGATTGGTTAGCAAAACAATATGTAACAGCATTAAATGCAATTCACTATATGCATGATAAATATAGCTATGAAGCTTCATTAATGGCACTTCATGATCGTGATGTTATTCGCACTATGGCATGTGGTATTGCTGGTCTTTCTGTTGCAGCTGACTCATTGTCTGCTATTAAATATGCCAAAGTTAAAACTATTCGTGATGAAGATGGTTTAGCAACTGATTTTGAAATCGAAGGTGAATATCCACAATTCGGTAATAATGATCCACGAGTTGATGATATTGCTGTTGATCTTGTTGAACGTTTCATGAAGAAAATTCAGAAACTTAAAACTTATCGTAATGCAATTCCAACTCAATCAGTATTAACCATTACTTCCAACGTTGTATATGGTAAGAAAACTGGTAATACTCCTGATGGTCGTCGTGCTGGTGCGCCATTTGGACCTGGTGCTAATCCAATGCATGGGCGTGATCAAAAAGGTGCGGTAGCTTCATTAACATCCGTTGCTAAATTACCATTTGCTTATGCTAAAGATGGTATTTCATATACTTTCTCTATCGTTCCAAATGCATTGGGTAAAGATGATGATGCACGTAAACGTAATTTAGCAGGTTTAATGGATGGTTATTTTCATCACGAAGCGACAGTAGAAGGCGGTCAACACTTGAATGTTAACGTATTAAATCGTGAAACATTATTAGATGCAATGGAGCATCCTGAAAAATATCCACAATTGACAATTCGTGTTTCTGGATATGCAGTACGCTTCAACTCGTTAACTAAAGAACAACAGAAAGACGTAATTTCACGTACTTTTACACAATCTATGTAATTTAGTTATCTTAATAATTGAATTGAAATAGCGCCTTTAAGGGCGCTATTTTTTTATTATTTTTGTTGGCATTTGATCAAATTTAATTGAATATTATTCTGATTTGTTCGGTATAATTAACTATATAAAAATTATAGCTGATTAGCATAATCGGTATATGTAATGCATCATCTAAGTTAAAATAAGCTTAAAAGTAATGTGGCAATAACATAGAGAAAAACATTTATGGCACAAAATATTATTATGACAACAAAAGAACCTATTAAAGGTCGTATCCATTCTTTTGAATCTTTTGGTACAGTTGATGGACCAGGTATCAGATTCATTGTTTTTTTTCAAGGTTGTCTAATGCGTTGTTTGTATTGTCATAACCGGGATACTTGGGATTTGAAAGCAGGGCGAGAAGTCACCGTTGATGAGTTGATGAAAGAAATTATTTCTTACAAGAGTTTTATTATGCCAAATGGTGGTGGAGTTACCGCTTCAGGTGGAGAGGCAACTTTGCAATCCGAATTTATTATTGAGTGGTTCGAAGCTTGCCAACAAGAAGGCATTAGTACTTGCTTAGATACCAATGGATATGCAAGGCAATTAGATAATACAATGGACAAGCTGATGGATGTTACTGATTTGGTTATGCTTGACTTAAAACAAGTCAATGATGAAATACATCAAAAATTAGTTGGTGTGCCAAATAAACGAGTTCTTGAATTTGCTAAATACCTGCAAAAAATTAATAAACGAACTTGGATACGTTATGTTGTTGTTCCTGGATGGACTGATGATGATAATTCAGCACATCTGCTTGGTAAATTTATTAAGGGGATGGATAATATTGAGCGTGTAGAATTACTTGCTTATCATAAACTAGGTGCATATAAATGGGATACGATTGGTGATAAATATAAGTTGGAAGGCGTTGAGGCTCCACCAAGAGAAACCCTTGATAGGATCCAAGGTATTTTAGAAAGCTATGGTCATTATGTTACATTTAGTAAATAGTAGATAGGTTGTTTTATAAGAGGCACATTCAATTGTGCCTCTTTAAGTATCTATTGTAATCTTTTTCGTTTTATTGCTCGTATAACAAAAATCCCACCTTCAAAAGCTAGAACGCAAACAGATAACCAAATAAATCCATATGACACAATATGCTCTGATGAAACTTTTTCATGCAAAAATAATATTGAAATAACGGTTAGCAATACTGGCTCTACATATCCCAATAAACCAAATAATCCCATGGGCAGTAAGCGACTTGCAACAAAATAGATTGCAAAAGCAATCGCCGTGATGATCCCCAAGGTTGGTATATAAATCGGGAAATGAGCAAGATCACTGGTTATCTTGTCTAAATGATAATTTAAGGCACAATATATAAGACATCCTAGGAAGATAAAGAAAAAGTCAGAAAATGTGCCCACAATGCCATCTATTCGCAATTTGCGCCTTGTTATAAAGTAGATCGGATATCCCAAAGCAATAACAGCGGTTTCCCATGAGAAAGCACCAGTGATGTAAATTTCAATAGCAACGCCTAAAACTGCAAGTGCAACAGCTATTTTTTGTAAGAAGCTGAGTTTTTCTTTATAAAAGATTTGCCCAGAAATCACCATTGCTAGTGGTAATAAAAAATAACCTAGCGATGCCGATAATCCATGTCCGTTAAGTGGTGCCCAAATAAAAATCATCATCTGTATTGTGAGCAAAACAGAAGAAAATAATAACCCTAATAAAAAAAGTGGTTGTTGTTTTATTCGTCTAAAAAGTGCAGTTATAACTGACCACTGTTTTCCAACAATGATTAATATAACTATTGCAGGAAATGAAGTTAGTAATCGCCAACAAAAAATATCAACAACAGATAAGGAGTGTAACAAAACTGGGTAGTAATAAAGTAACCCAAATAGACATGATGCCAGTATTGAAAGCGCTACACCTTTTATCATTTTTTTCACCTTTATTAATAAAAAAATAGCGCTAATAGATAGCGCTATTCTCTAAGATAATGTGAGTTATTTAATAAACTCAACACCATTCATATAAGGTACTAAAACAGATGGAATTTTAATTGAACCATCTGCTTGCTGATAGTTTTCCATAATAGCAACAAGTGTACGTCCAACAGCTAGACCAGAACCATTTAGTGTATGTACTAAATATGTTTTATTATCAGCTTTATTTCGATAACGAGCTTGCATGCGGCGAGCTTGGAAATCCCACATGTTTGAGCAAGAAGAAATTTCTCGGTAAGTATTTTGAGCTGGTACCCATACTTCAAGATCATAGGTTTTACAAGAACCAAAACCCATATCGCCGGTGCATAACACAATTTTTCGATATGGTAATTCAAGTAATTGTAATACTTTTTCTGCGTGAGCAGTTAACTCTTCTAATGCCTTCATCGATTCTTCAGGCTTAACAATTTGAACTAATTCTACTTTATCAAATTGATGCATACGAATTAAGCCACGAGTGTCTTTACCATAAGAGCCAGCCTCAGAGCGGAAGCAAGGAGTATGTGCTGTCATTTTTAATGGTAATACACTTTCATCAAGGATTTCATCGCGCACAAGATTAGTTACAGGTACTTCGGCAGTTGGAATTAATGCATAATTGCTGCTTTCAGTTTCTTCATCAAGCGGTTTAGTATGAAATAAGTCACCTGCAAACTTTGGCAATTGTCCTGTTCCAAAAAGTGTCGCTTGATTGACTAAATACGGTACATAAATTTCGGCATAACCATGCTGTTCTGTGTGTAAATCTAACATGAATTGAGTAATAGCACGATGTAAGCGTGCTATTTGTGATTTCATAACCACAAAACGTGCACCAGTGAGTTTTACCCCTGCTGCAAAGTCAAGATCACCAAAGCGTTCTCCTAATGCAACATGATCTTGAATTGGGAAATCAAATTTTCTTGGTGTGCCAAAGCGAGAAATTTCAACATTATCATTTTCATCTTTTCCATCAGGAACAGAGTCATCAGGAATATTTGGGATAGTGGAAGCGATATCTTTAATTTTGCTTAGTAGGATATCAAGCTCTGCTTTAGCACTATTGAGTTTTTCACCAAGTTTATTGACTTCTTCACGAACAGCTGTAATATCTTCGCCTCGTGCTTTTGCTTCGCCAATTGCTTTTGAACGAGCATTACGTTCGGCTTGTAAGTTCTCGGTTTCAACTTGTAATACTTTGCGTTTTTCTTCTAAGTGACGAATCGTATTAATATCTAATTTAAAGCCTCGTCGTGCTAATTTGTTAGCAACGAGATCTAATTCATTTCGGAGTAAATTCGGGTCCAACATAAAAAAGTCCATTGTCATCTATTAGAGGATATCTTTCTACTTTAGTTGTTATTCTAATATAGCTAGTAGAACATTTAAATCAAAAAAGCAGATTGATAATAAATATTAATATTTGTTGGTGTAGTATACTAGATTTATATCGGGATTCAACCGAAATGGCGCACCCGAAGGGATTCGAACCCCTGACCGCTCGGTTCGAAGCCGAGTGCTCTATCCAGCTGAGCTACGGATGCGTGTAAGTTCGTAAAAAAATGGTGCATCCGAAGGGATTCGAACCCCTGACCGCCCGGTTCGTAGCCGGGTACTCTATCCAGCTGAGCTACGGATGCATTTTGAATTTCTTAAAATGGTGCATCCGAAGGGATTCGAACCCCTGACCGCCCGGTTCGTAGCCGGGTACTCTATCCAGCTGAGCTACGGATGCATATTTTAATTTTTAAAAATGGCGGTGAGAGAGGGATTCGAACCCTCGATGCAGCTTTTGACCGCATACTCCCTTAGCAGGGGAGCGCCTTCAGCCTCTCGGCCATCTCACCAAAAACAACTACGACTTCAATTGAACAACAAAATCATAATGTGTGGCGCACATATTACGTTTTACAAAAAATAAGTCAAACATTTTTTTGTTTCCACGTTCTAGTTGTTTATTTCATGCCCAATATTACTCATCAGACTCAGAATTTTCATCAATTTTGTTTTGCTGAGCTTGATGAATTCTGTTATATATTTCTTCTCTATGAATAGAAACTTCTTTAGGTGCATTGATACCAATTCTTACTTGGTTGCCTTTTACGCCTAAAATTGTAATAACAATATCGTCACCAATAATTAGTGTCTCACCTACTCTCCTAGTTAATATTAACATTAGATCTCCTACTCTCAGTTATTAATATATCCAAATTATTATAAAAGTAGCTTCGTTAGCCACCACCGATAAGAACAAAGATGGATTTTACAGGTTACTCATTTGCTTTTCAAAAACTTGCAAGTTTACTAACCTGCTTGTAATTTTTTACTGATTTCCTGTTTCACAGAAGATAACGCTCCTGGTAATGCCAAAATATCCATTCCACCTGCTTGGGCGAAGTCAGGCCGCCCACCGCCTTTACCACCTAGTTTTAATGCCAATTCAGATACTAATTCGCCAGCTTTAACAATTGTTATTAGATCATTTGTTACACCAGCGGCTAAATTGATTTTGCCATTATTGATAGCAGCTAAAATAATTACTCCAGTTTTCAATTGATTTTTAAGATCATCAACCATTGTACGTAATGCTTTCGCTTCGACATTTTCAAGTTTAGCAATTAGTAAATTTTTATTATTAATTTTTTCACATTGATTGAGTAGTTGAGCACTTTCCTGGCTGGCTTTTTGTGCTTTCAATTGCTCAATTGTTTTTTCTAATACCTTAGTTTGATAAATCAATTGTTCAACCCGCGTTAATACTGTCGATTTATCGCTTTTAACCAGTTGTTCAATCTGATTTAACAAATTGGATTCATGGTGTATGTACTCGATTGCATTTTGCCCTGTTGTGGCTTCAATACGGCGCACACCAGAAGCAATGCTCGATTCAGAAGTAATTTTAAACAACCCAATATCACCTGTTCGATTTACGTGTGTTCCACCACAAAGTTCTATTGAGAAATCACCCATTGTTAAAACCCTAACAATGTTTTCATACTTCTCTCCAAATAGCGCCATGGCACCTTTGTTTTTTGCATCATCTATTGGCATAAATTCGATGTCAACCTGCAAATTATGTCGAATCTGCTGATTCACAAGGTTCTCAATTTCATTAATTTGTTCTGGCGTAATGGCTTGGTTATGTGAAAAGTCAAAACGCAGATAATTTTCATTAACAAGTGATCCTTTTTGGTGGACATGATTGCCTAAAATTCTTTGTAAAGCAGCTTGTAATAAATGTGTAGCTGAATGATTACGACGGATACGCTCACGTAACTCAATATCAATTGCTGCTGTGACATTATCACCAACTTTTAAAGATCCTTTGATAACATGGCCCAAATGACCAATACTCTTACCGTATTTTTGGCTATCTAAAACGCTAAATTCTAGATTCGCAGAAGTTAATAAACCTTTATCACCAATTTGACCACCTGATTCACCATAGAAAGGTGTTTTATCTAAGATGACAATAGCATCATCACCGGCATTAATGCATTCAACTTTTTGACCATTTTTAAAAATGGCAATCACTTTGCCTAATGATTCTGTATCTTGATAACCTAAAAATTCTGTTTTATCATCAAGTTTTATAACATTACTATAATCGACACTAAATGAGCTTGATTCACGCGCTCTTTTTCGCTGTTCTTCCATACATTGATTAAATCCAGATTCATCAATAGTAATATTTTTTTCGCGACATACGTCGGCGGTTAAATCTAATGGAAAACCATAAGTGTCGTATAGCTTGAATGCAACATCGCCTGGTAATATGGTTCCTGTTATTTTTACTAATTCTTGATCAAGTAAAAATAGGCCACGTTCTAACGTCTTTAAAAATTGTTCTTCTTCAATTTTTAATGTATCTTCGACAATTTTACGATTTTGGTTAAGCTCCGTTGCGGCAATGTCCATTACATCAATTAATGGTTTAACCAGTTTATAAAAGAAAATTCCTTTAGCGCCTAGCATATGACCATGGCGCACTGCACGTCGAATAATACGTCGCAATACGTAACCACGACCTTCATTAGATGGTAAAACACCATCAGATATTAAAAATGCACAAGAACGTATATGGTCTGCAATAACACGTAACGATTTACTTTCAAGATCGCCTGTTTCTATAATCTTCGCTGCTTCTTGGATCAATTTTTTGAACAGATCAATTTCATAGTTAGAATTGACATGCTGTAATACAGCTGCAATGCGCTCAAGTCCCATACCTGTATCTACAGACGGTTTAGGAAGAGGTTCCATAATACCATTAGAATTACGGTTGAATTGCATAAAGACAATGTTCCAAATTTCGATAAATCGATCACCATCTTCCTCAGCACTTCCTGGGGGACCTCCCCAAATATGATCACCATGGTCATAAAAAATTTCTGTACAAGGTCCACAAGGTCCTGTATCACCCATTTGCCAAAAATTATCAGAAGCATAGGGTGCTCCTTTATTATCACCTATACGAATGATGCGTTCTTTAGGTATACCAATTTCATTTTCCCAAATTGAAAATGCTTCATCATCAGTTTCATAAACAGTAACTGTTAATTTTTCTTTAGGAATATTAAACCATTTTTCACTGGTCAGTAATTCCCAAGCAAAATAGATAGCATCGCGTTTAAAATAGTCACCGAAACTAAAATTACCCAACATTTCAAAAAATGTATGGTGTCGAGCTGTATAACCTACATTATCAAGATCATTATGCTTACCGCCTGCCCGTACGCAGCGTTGTGATGTAGTCGCTCTGGTATAAGAACGCTTATCAATACCAAGAAATATATCTTTAAACTGGTTCATCCCAGCGTTAGTAAATAATAACGTTGGATCATTATGTGGAACAAGGGAACTACTAGCGACAACTTCGTGTCCTTTGCTTTGGAAAAAGTCAAGAAAATTTTGACGAATTTCTGCAGTACTTTTCATTTATGCTTCCATATAAAACGATAGGTTTTTAAACATAGTATATACCCGTTTACAACTAAAGTTGAAATACAAATATTCTATATATCTGCAGTGAATCTAGCTTATATTACAAGTAAATAAGGAAAAATAAATGACCTAGCGAGCTTTATTCGTAATGGGTATTGTCTTAATTTTGTTGCAAAGTATTTTAGATATTTTATAAGTTCAAGTCAACAAACTGTGCACATTTTTTATATCATCTTGTGTATAGCCTCTTGTTAATAAAAATTGTATGCTTTTTTGCCACAGCTGTTTATTCTTTGGATCAATTTTTTTAAATTTCTTAACTAATTGCTTATAAGCAATATTTGACCATTCTATATTCGACTTATTTAGAAGGTCATAGCTGAGATCTTTTTGTAAACCTCGTTGTTTTAATTCAAGTGCAATTTTATATTTTCCATAACCTTTATTTGCTCGCATAGTAATATACTTTTGAATATATTGACTATCATTTATCCAGTTTTGGCTAACACAGTATTCAATAACATCGTTGATTTCTGTGTTAAGTTGATTTAAATGTACTTGATAATCATCGTCATTTGAATGAGCGATTTTGTTGGTAAAATATAATATTATTTTTTTTGTTAATTCATACGATGAATGATCGCGCTGTGCAAGTAATTGCACAGCTTTATTTAAGATTAACTTATTGAGTTTTTTAGTCATTATTCAAAGCTTTTATCCTCTGATGAAATGACCTCATCTTCAGCAGAAAAAATAGCAGGATTATTTAGTAGTAATTCACGTAATTTTATTTCAAGCTCGTTAGCAATCTCAGGATGTTCTTGCAAAAACTTAATTGCATTAGCTTTACCTTGACCTACTTTTTCACCGTTGTAGCTATACCATGCTCCAGCTTTATCTACTAATTTATTTTTCACTCCTAAATCGATCAACTCTCCATATTTAGAAATACCACAGCCGTAAAGAATCTGGAATTCTGCTTGTCTAAATGGTGCTGCAACTTTATTTTTAACTACTTTAACTCGAGTATCACTACCAATAACATCTTCTCCTTCTTTTACTGCACCAGTACGGCGAATATCTAAACGAACAGATGCATAGAATTTAAGTGCATTACCACCTGTGGTTGTTTCTGGATTTCCAAACATGACACCAATCTTCATACGAATTTGGTTGATAAAGACGACTAAGCAATTGGCATTTTTGATATTTGCGGTTAGTTTTCGTAACGCTTGTGACATTAAACGTGCTTGTAACCCCATATGAGAGTCACCCATTTCTCCTTCAATTTCTGCTTTAGGTGTTAATGCAGCCACTGAGTCTACAATAATAACATCAACAGCACCTGAACGAACCAAGGCGTCACAAATTTCAAGAGCTTGCTCTCCTGTATCAGGTTGAGAAACTAATAAGTCGTCAACTTGAACACCTAATTTAGCCGCATAAATTGGATCGAGTGCATGTTCAGCATCAATAAATGCACAAGTTTTACCTTCTTTTTGAGCTTGTGCTATGACTGATAAGGTAAGTGTTGTTTTACCGGATGATTCTGGTCCAAATATTTCGACAATTCGACCCATTGGTAAACCACCGATACCTAATGCAATATCAAGTCCTAATGAACCGGTAGAAACAGCATCAACGTCTAAAGTTTGAGTATCACCCAAACGCATGATTGAACCTTTACCAAATTGTTTTTCGATTTGACTTAGTGCTGCTGAAAGTGCGCGTTGTTTGTTTTCATTCATATAATAAAATTCCAATGTGTAAGGATATGGTTCTACATTATACTGTATTGTTATACAGTATCAAGTCTTTTTATTTTAAATAAATACCAAATTAGCTAAGCAAATAATTAAGAATACTTATAATAATGCATATTAATAATTATGTTTGAATTTAAAAAATGGTGTTGAAATCGTTATATTCAAGTATGAAGGTGAATAATTATTAATCTTTTTAATTCATTATTAAAATGTTCAAAAAAGGCAGAGGTAAATTGTTATATAGTCTAAATAATATTTTGATTAGAGATTATTTTTTTGTTTAAATTTAGTAAAATTTTTATTAAATCAAATTCTATAGTTTAATTCTGTTGGTTATTTTCTAAAAAATATCATTGGTTCTTATGACAAACAAATTTCCATTTTATAGTAAGCGTATTAATAGAGTTTTACACGTAAGTATTTTAGCAAAAATGTTTAAAGAATCGAACTTAAATGCTATGCTAATCTTAACTATCTTTACATATTAATGTAAGGTTCAAATAAAGGAAAATAATGATACTTGATAAACAACATTACGATTATGTTTTGTGCTCCCACTGCGATTTAGTTGTAGAAGTTTCGGGCGTTATTTTAGAACATAAAGCTGTTTGTCCTCGTTGTAATACGACATTAGCTAAAAATGAGGCTAATATGAAGTTTAAAGCAATTATATATGCCATTTGTTCATTAACAATGATTATAATCGCTTGTAATTTTGTTTTTATTGACATTAGGCTTGTTGGAAATTTTAATGGCGTGAGTATTTTAGATATTCCTGATATCTTATTTTTTGATAAATATAGCTATATTTCAGCGCTTTTTATTCTTTTTGTATTACTTTTTCCTATTGTTAATTTATCAATTATTGCTTTGCTATGTTCTAAAATAAAATTATCTAAGTACCGTAAAAGAGATCTTCTTATTGTTTATAAAAAGCTCCAATACTGGTGTATGCCTGAAATTTTTCTTACTGGTATTTTAGTCAGTTTTGTTAAATTAATGAGTTATGGCGATATCGGGATAACTAGTACTTTTTGGGCATTTTGTTTGTTTGTATTTTTTTATATAAAATCGATAGTTATTTTTTCACCGGAAGCAATTTGGCAAGAAGTTCATCGCAATAATTTTACAAATGGTGTGTTAAAAACTGGTAAAACGGGAATTAGCCAGAATTTAAAACTTTGCGGATGTTGTCAAGCTATTTTACCTGTTTATTATGTAAAATGTCCTAGGTGTAAGCAAAAAAGTAAAATTAGGAATCGTAATAAAATACAATGGACAATTGCTTTATTGGCAACTTCATTGATTATTTATATTCCTTCTAATTTATATGGGATTATGGTTACCGTTGTCTTTGGTTCATCATCAAGTTCAACGATTATGGATGGGGTGATTTATATGTGGCAAGTTGGTGATATACCTGTGGCACTGGTTATATTTACTGCTAGTGTAATAATTCCGATTTTAAAAATCATTTCATTAAGTTGGCTTTGCTATTTTGCTTTGACTGTAAAATGGAAAAATAAAAGTAACTGTCTAAAAATGAAAAAGTTATATAGTGTAGTCGAATTTATTGGCAAGTGGTCAATGATTGATATATTTGTGGTTTCTGTGATTTGTTCTTTAATTAGAAATCAGCAAATGATGGGAGTTTATCCTGATATTGGCGTGACATTTTTTGCAACAGTAGTCATTATTACTATGATTGCATCTCAAAAATTTGATCCTCGATTAATATGGGATCGTAGACCAATTAGAAATTAATGTTATAGGAATAATATGACAAATTCACATAAATTCGCAAGAATAATTAAAATAAGAGCTATTTCAGCAATCTGGATTATTCCGATTGTGACTGCAATTGTTGGGCTTTGGATAATTTATTCCCATTTTGCTGATAGAGGCACTTCATTTATCTTACTTGCTAAAGATGCAAATGGTATTATCGCAGGAAAAACGGTCATTAAAAATCGAAGTGTTGATGTCGGTATTGTCGATGAAGTCACATTATCAAAAGATTATAAACAAGTGGTAATTAAAGGCCGTATTTATAATGATATGGAACCATTATTGAAAAATGATTCTATTTTCTGGGTGGTAAAACCTGAAATTGGTCGAGATGGAGTGACAGGATTAGGTACTATTTTATCTGGGGTCTATATTGAGTTAGCAGCAGGAAACGATACACATAATTTTAAAAATATCCCTTTCATTCTATCGGATAACCCACCATTGTCAGATCCAAGTATAAAAGGGATTCGGCTGAATTTAGAAAGCGATCAAACTGGTGTGATCCCAAGAGGTGCATCTGTTATGTTTCGTGGGTATAGGGTAGGTAACGTTGAGACTTCAGTATTTGATGTGGATGCGCGTAAAATGAAATACCAAATTTTTATAACTCAACCTTACGATGCATTAGTGACACAAAATGTTCGCTTTTGGAAAGAAGGTGGCGTAAATTTAACTTTATCTTCAGCTGGTGCAAGATTAAATGTCCCTTCTTTAGATGTTTTAATGTCAGGTGGTATTAGTTTTGATTTGCCAGATGGCTCTAAGTTAGGTGCGCCAGCAAAACAGTATGCCATATATACATTATATGATGATAAGAAATCGATACAAGAATCACAGTATACGGATTATAAAGAGTTTCTTATTATGCTTTCAGACTCAATATCTGGATTAAATGTAGGTGCCCCTGTTGAATATCATGGTATAAGGCTAGGTACAGTAAGTAAAGTGCCATTTTATACAGATGAAATGTTAAAAGAATCATCAATATTAAATCAAAAAGTTCCTGTATTAATTAAAATTGAACCTGAACGGCTAACAGAATTGGTTGATGAAAAAATCGATATTTCAACATTGATAATGAAAGAACAAGAAAAAGGTTTAAGAGCTTCATTAAAAACATCAAATTTGTTCACAGGAGCTCTTTATATTGATCTCGATTTTTACCCTGATTTAAAAGATCAATATAATGTAAAAACATCAAGGCAGTTTGGTTATGATACTATTGATACAACATCAGCAGGTATCGCTCAGATACAATCAAAAATATTACAAGTGTTGGACAATTTCAATAATTTACCATTAAATAAAACAATGAATCAACTTAATCGATCTTTGGCTTCAACTGAGCACTTGATGAACTCATTAAATCAGATTATGTCTAGTAAAGAGATGCAAAATATACCAAAAGATATGCAAAAAACATTACGATCATTAAGTGATACTTTACGAGAGTTGCAACCTGGATCAGATATGAATAATCAAATAAAAGAAAATCTACAAAAATTACAACAAATGATGGATGAACTTACTCCATTACTTAATACACTTAATGATAAGAGTAATGCACTTATATTTTCAGCACCAACTAAACAAGATGAACAACCAAAAGCAAAAGGTAGAAAATAATGAATAAAATTATGAGAAGATTTTTGGTGATAGTAACTGTTACATCATTAATAACTTTAGTGGGTTGTTCTTCAGGAGGAGTAGATAAAAGCTATTTTCAATTAACTAGTGATGTGAATAAGCAACCTTCTAACACACTAAAAACAGCTAATCGTTTTATTTGGATTGAATCAGTTAATGTTGCTAGCTTTTTGAATAAACCAGGTATTGTTTTACAAACTGAAAATATTAAGTATGTTACTGCAACACAAAATTTATGGGCATCTTCATTATCACAACAGCTAAGTGGGCGTCTGGAGCAAGATTTGACAGTATTTTTGCCTAATTACCTAATTTCAAGTAAATCAATCACTACGCCCACGTTAACAGTTAAATTATTTATTGATGGTTTTCATGGAAGTTATACTGGTGATGCGGTTATAAAAGGGCGCTGGGTAGTCATAGATAGTCATAATAATATTTGGGCTAAATCATTTGAACATTATATTCCTTTAACCAATAACGGTTATGATGCTTTAGTCAAAGCGTTATCAAAAGGTTGGCAGGATGAAGAATTAGATTTTGCAAATTTAATAAAGCACTAATAAAAAATATTAATAAAACAAAATTTTTCAGTCATAATCAATACGGAGGTTTTAATATTAATTATTAAATTATGTTAATTGATTTTTAAATTGATTAAATACATTATCATCGATAGTTACCCATTTGCGAATACTGTTTATAAAAGCGATTTTTTCAGCGAATAAAAGCTCATCTTTTAAAACGGTTTTTTCTACCAGCAATTGATGTTTTTCCAAATAAAATTGTCGCATTGTGCCTACGAGTAAACCGGATGATGTTTTAGGTGTCACCCATTGATTATTAATTAGTAATGCGATATTACCATTGACAAATTCAGTTATTTCATCGTGTTGATTGAAATTAATAAATTCTTTGCCAACAGTTAACTTAGGAAAATGGTGACGGTTAGATGTCTTATGATATAAATAAACATTATTATTATCAACACAATGTGGTGCTAAGGCAATCTTATTAATACTAATAGGTTTATTTATAAGGTCACTGTCGATACTAAATTGTCCGTTTTTTTTAAGTAACACCCTAATTTTATAACTGTTTTTAGATAAGGAGTTGGTTAAATTTATAAGTGTTAGTTTGATTACATTAATATCACACTTAAAATCAAAATAGTAAGCAGATTCTGCGAGTCTTGCTAAATGTTCATCTAGTAAAAACAGTTCTCCTTCTTCAAGTAATACTGATTCAATTATATTTTCTGGTATTGAAGCTATACGATTTAATATTGCTAATTTTGCCAAAATTTCATTGTATTCATCTTGGGCTGTTGAATCCCATGTAATTCCGCCACCAACACCATAATGCATTTGTTGATTATGAATGGTTAGTGTTCGAATTGGGATATTAAATATCGCTTTTTTCATATATGGTTCAATATAACCAATGGTTCCGCAGTAAACTCCTCTTGGTGAATTTTCAATTTGTGTAATAATTTTCATTGTGCTTGTTTTTGGGGCTCCAGTTATTGAACCACAAGGGAATAAAGCTTGAAAAATTTGATATAAACTTGTGTTTTCTTTCAATTTACCTTGAATTGTCGAAGTTAATTGCCAAACGGTAGGATATTTTTCAATAGAAAATAAATTAGGCACTTCAACAGAGCCAGGGAGTGAAATTTTGCTTAAATCATTACGCAATAAATCAACAATCATCATATTTTCGGCTTGGTTTTTCTCAGATAATAAGTGGACTAATTGTTGCTCATCTTGTTGATTATTCATACCACGGGCAGTTGTGCCTTTCATTGGTTTTGTTATTATAGTTTTATTATTTAATTTAAAAAATAGCTCTGGTGAAATGGATAAGATATGGAAATCCTCAAATTCAAGGTATGCACAATAATGTGCTTGATTATTTTTTTGTAAAAAATGGTAGTAATCAAGCGGGGTTGCATTAAAGGCTGTACTGAATTGAATCGTATAATTAGTTTGGTAGGTGTTACCCAACTCTATTTGTGAACGAATGAAGTCAATTTTTTTATGATATTCTTCAATTGATGTATCACATTTTAAATCAAATTTAAAAGGATCATAATCGTTTATTATTGTTGATTCAGTAATTGAAAAATTTTGGTATATACCAAATAAAAGTAATGGTAGCCCATTATTGGTTGAATTATGAATAAATTTAGTTCTGTTTGATTTATTGAACCCCATTGCACATTCATAGGTAAGATAGCCCACCGCATAATAACCTTGCTGAGTAAACTTTTCTATCTCATCTAATTGTTGTTTTACAGTTGTATAATCATCTGCTTTTAAAATTTTTATTGGATCACAAAAGCATTTATGCTGACCTTCAAAATCAATATAGATTTTCATATTAATAGCACTTATGAACAAAGTTATACATCATTTGCAATCCTGATTCGGTTTTTATGGCTTCTGGGTGAAATTGAACTGATTCAATTGGTAGTGTTTTATGACGTAGACCCATGATTAGTCCTTGTTTGTTACGTGCAGTGACGATTAGTGGTGAATTTTTTTGCAAAAGCTTATTGTAAGCAATTAAAGAGTGATAACGTACTACAGAAAGAGGGTTTTTAAGTCCTAAAAATAAGCCTTGCCTATCATGAGTGATTTCATCGATTTTGCCATGCATGGGAGAGGGGGCTTTAGTTATCGAATAGCCAAAATGTTGTGCGATAGCTTGGTGCCCTAAGCAAATTCCA
Source organism: Gilliamella sp. Choc6-1 (assembly GCF_001690385.1). Classification (NCBI taxonomy): domain Bacteria; kingdom Pseudomonadati; phylum Pseudomonadota; class Gammaproteobacteria; order Orbales; family Orbaceae; genus Gilliamella; species Gilliamella sp. Choc6-1. Next base: position 115,564 of record NZ_LZHI01000012.1, on the reverse strand, counting down.
AGAATAGGACAACAGTGAGCAAACGTTTCAACCACTGAAAGTGATATACCAGCATCATTGGGTGTTCCAGGACCAGGTGAAATAACAATTTTAGAAAAAGTTAACTTTTTTAACTGTTCAATCGTCATTTCATCATTTTTGATAACAGCAACCTTAACACCTGCTCGACAAAGATAATCGTAAATATTAAACGTAAAGGAGTCATAGTTATCAATTAATAAGATCAAAATATTTGCCTACTATTTACTTAAATTTTTTATTGCTGTATTGCCAATTAATAGATCTTATTACATTTCTATCTGATTAGAAAATTTTTTAATTCTTTAATATTTTTATAAAGTTAAATAGATAATAAAATTAATATAAACTTAACCGAGAATATAAAAATAATAGCAAATGCCTTAGAAAAAATGAAGTTATATATGAGGTAGATGATAGAAGAAATACCAAATAGTAATGCCGAGTATTTATTAGGGAAACGTTAATCCGTTGGACAATAGGTATAAAAGGCTACCGACCTGTTGATTATTACTACATGTTTGCAGATATTCCTTTGCATGATTAATAAATTGGATACTACTGTGTGTGGAAAATTAAGTAAACCATTATTAAATGAATAGTGTGATAAAAATAAAAAATTATAAATAAAACCTTTGACCAAATATTATTTTAATGATTATCATATCAAGGTTGGATTATCTAAATCGTGTTAAATTTCTTTACTATTAATTACAAAAATTAAAAGTATAAGAAGCTCATTGAATGAGCGAGTTGTAGTAAATGACATATATGAGTTTTTGATATTTTTAGACGTATTGACATAGTAGATTTCAGTGAGAAATTATGATACGCACAATAAAAGATAACTATGTTATTAATTATATTTAATAACATATTAATAATTAAATTTTTTATTAAATAGTGATTTGGAAATAATTGAATTTTTAAAACTGAATTCATCACACTTAAAATATAGTTTTCTTAATAGTTTAGATAGATTTTCAATAAGTGAATGGCAAGATTGCTTTAATTGAGAGTAATAACTTGTAGTAAAACATTAAAAATTGTGACTAGTTTTATCTAGCTATAAATGAATTATATAGTGTAGATGTTATTTTTTATGTAGTAGGGAACTAATATTGCGTATTTGGTAAGCTTGTAATATTAGTTGTTATCTTTGTTGTTTAATTGCGGATATATATATATTAGCTATAAGTTTTTTTAGAAATAAAAGTGAATATGCTCTTATTTTAGAAAATTTAGGTGAGAAGAAATAAAAGGTGAAATAAATTATGAACAAAAGTTTTTATCGAATCGTTTTTAATAAAGCGCGTGGATTATTTGTAGTTGTATCGGAAATTGCTAAATCACATCAAGTAATTGCAAGCAATAGTTGTAAAGCAAAAGTTAATAATACCAAAGAAAACATGACTAAAAGAGCAAAATTATGCGCTTTAAAACCATTGGTTTTTCTGTCTTATGCTGCATTAGGGATGATCAGTATAGTTGAATCAAGTTATGCTAACAATATTGTTGTCGATTCATATGCAAATCAATATCAACAACCTCATATTCGCCAACTTAATAATGGTACTACAATTATCAATATTGCAGCACCGAATACTCGCGGTGTATCGCACAATAAATATACTCAATTTGATGTGTCAAAACACGGAGTAATTCTTAATAACTCTGTTAATAGTTCAAAGACTCAGTTGGCTGGATTAACTGCTGGTAATCCATTATTAAAAAATAGTGCCAAAGTTATTTTAAATGAAGTTAACTCGCGGAATATTAGTAAATTAAATGGGGCTATCGAAGTAGCTGGTCAAAAAGCACAAGTAATTATAGCTAATCCAGCAGGTATAACCTGCGATGGATGTAGCTTTATAAATGCCGAGCGAGCGACGTTAACCACAGGTAAACCCATATTACAGGATGGAAATTTAAAAGGTTATCAAGTTGATCGTGGGCATATTGAAATTACAGGTAATGGTCTAAAAAATACTGGACAAGATTATACAGATATTATAGCGCGTAGTGTAACTATTAACGCTGATTTGTGGGCAAATAAAGAAATAACTGTTGTAACAGGCAGAGGTTATGTAAATGCTGAACTTAATAATATCGAGAAACACGGATTTAATAATCTAGATCAACCAGAGTTTGGTATTGATGTTTCAGCTTTAGGTGGTATGTATGCAGGTAAAATAAAAATGATTGGTACTGAAGATGGAGTAGGAGTGCGTAATAATGGTCGATTAGGAGCAAGTGCTGGTTCAATTTTGATTTCTGCTGACGGTAAAATAATTAATTCAGGCAATATCAATGCAGTACAAGATGTGGAGTTAATTAGTAATAAAGGTATTGAAAACCATGGTAATGCAATAAGCAAAAAAAATATTACTTTTACGAGTAAAGAAGAAATTAAAAACCTAGGTAGTGTTGTTGCTCAAGAAAATCTTGATTTAAAAGCAGGAAGCTGGATAGGAAATCAAGGTAAATTGACTGCAATAAAAACTATTACAACTGATAGTAAAGATTTTACAAATAGTCATAATGGTGAAATCTCAGCAAAAAATATTGCTATTAATAGTGATGTAGGAAAAAATTATGGCGTTATCAAAGCAAATGGCGAAGTTAAAATTACTGCGTCAGAGACCGAAAATAACGGTAACTTATCAGCAGAAAAAATAACCATTTCAAGTGGCAAAATTAAAAATGATTGGTATGGCGTTATTGACTCAATTGATATTAATTTGATAGGAAAAGCTATTGAGAATTATGGTGAGATTAATGCTAGCTCTAAATTAGAGATCCATACAAATGATTTAAGTAACTTTAGTAAGTTATTCTCAAAATTTAATATCGCTGTATATGGTCAAAATATTATTAACCAACAAAGAGGAACGATTTATTCTGAAGACTTTATGACTTTTAATACAGAAAAATTATTCAACGATGGAAATATACATGGTGAAATAATAAAAGTTTCTGATGCTGAAGAGTTTGTTAATGGTAGTCATGGTGAAATTTTAGGCCGACAATTATATATTGATTCTAATAAAGTCAAAAATGAAAACATTCTTAAAGTATCTCAGATTTTGCGTATGACTGGTAATTACTTACTAAACGATTGGTTTGGTAAAATAGAAGCTAATCTTGTTAACTTATTAACTAATAAATTTGAAAATTACGGATTAGTCAGCGGTGTTGATGAAGTACATTTAGACAATAAAGAGCAATATAATTTAGGCGAAATATTGGCAAGAAATAATTTATTAATAAAAGGTAATAACTTTAAAAATGACTGGAACGGCAAATTAAAGGCTAATAACATTAGGTTAACTCAATACGATATGGGGGGGGATTTTAATTTAACAAATTATGGTACATTTAATGCAATTAATAAACTAACTATTGACCTTCAAGATATCAATAATCATGGACAATTATTAGCTAATAGAGATGTTACGATTAAAAGTAATAATTTCAAGAATGATTGGAATGGTGTAATAAAAGCTGATTATATTTCTATAGTAGGTGGAAAATTTGATAATCATAAAGAAGTCAGTGCTGTAAAAGAGCTAAATATCAATGCTTATGATGTGTATAACCAAGGCACATTATCCTCAAATAATTCGTTAGGAATAAGTAGTAATCGATTTAAAAATGATTGGAAAGGTGATGTTATTGGGCAATACATTGATATTATTGGTGGAGTGTTCCAAAACTATAAAAGTATATCTGCTACAAATGATCTAAATATAAATGCTGATAATATATATAATAATGGAGAAATTTTGGCTAACAATAATATAATTGTAACAAGCGATAAATTTAAAAACGATTGGGAAGGAAATATAAAATCGGAAAATATCAATATTAATGCGACAGAGTTCATTAATTATGGCTATATAAATATGGGTAATATGATAAATATTAGTGCAAAGGATATATATAATGAAGGAAAATTACTATCAGATATGCATATCCGTTTAAAAGCTGATAATTTTAAAAATGATTGGCATGGTCTAGTCAATTCGATCTATATTCAATCTAATGTTAAAAATATAATTAATTATGGCTCAATTATAGGTATAGTTAATGAAGAAAACATGTTATAACCAACCCCAATTATTACGTTTATAAATTCTGTTATTTATAAGTAGCATTGAGATTCTAGTTTACCGATCATTTTTATGATCAGGTAAGTTAGAATCTATAACTTTTTGTACAGAAAGATAATTTATTTTAAAAATAGCTTGTTACAATCATTTAAAAGAATATTGAAGGAATAATTAAATATGTTCGTAAATAACCTAAAACGCCATAATTCTCTATTATTTATTTTCCATTTTTAAGTACTAAAGTCGAAGTTGCTGCACTGCTTACATTTGGTATGGAATTTCGTTGTCAGTTACTTTACTTACCATGGCAACATGTCCATAGTTATTTTGAATAATTTATGATTAACACACTGATAATAATAGATTTTTATAAATTCAACATGTTGATGTTTTTGGCCTAAGTTATAACCGTTCTTAGTAATATTTCTTCCAATTACATTATAGATGTTACCGTTATAATAGGCTTTCCACCATTAAATTCATCAATAACTCTGCCAATTTCTTTGTTTAATCAATTTTAGTATTGGCAAAAGAATATGAATCAAAGGTATAGTAGCTTAATATTGAAAATAGCTAAATAAAGAGCAGGCTTTTTCTATATTTTAATAACATTTTTATTTCTATCGTTTTAATTATTTATTCGTGTTTATTTTATTGAGAAATAAATTTAGTTCATAATTAAAAATTTAGTAATAGTAAAGTTATTAATGAGTTTAAAATTAAACTAGAAATTTAGTATTTATTTTTTATATAAATTATTTACCATGGTAAGAAATTATATTTCGTATTTAGAATCTAAATTAGTATTTTATCATTAAAATAAATATGTTCGAATTATAATAAAATAAGGTTACAAAATGATTAAGAAAGTTAAAATAAATGTTGTCGGTCGTATGTAAGGTGTAGGGTTTCGTTTTTTACTTATCAGTAAACCCAAAAACTAAGTTTAGTTGGTTATGTTTGAAATTTATCTAATGGAGATGTTGAGATTATTGCTCAAAATGATAGCTGACAAATAAACAAATTAATAAAATGGGGATCCTGCTTCTTCGTTCATCTCACATGTTAATAATTTTGATTTATTGCCAAAAAACGATTTAACATTATTTTAATGTTCGATATTAATTTAATAAAAAATAAAGTAGAATAATCGAAATTTTTATTTTATTAAAATAATAATTTTCCCTAATTTCAATTAACTTTAATTGCGTGATTAACTTATGTTATGAATAAAAAAAATTTAATCTATATTTTACTTCTTATCATAATTATTGGTGCCTATTATAATTATCAAAAAAATGATGATGTAACTACACAACCAACAGCAATTTTACCTAATACGCCGATCTATCAAAGTGATGATATGATTACAAAAGTTTATGATATATCAGGCGAAATTCTTTATGAAATTGAATCTGCCCATGTTTGGTATTTTGATGATACGGAAAATACAGAGTTTGATTTACCTAATTTAACACTTTATGATAAAGATCATGTAGCAACATGGCATATCCGTGCTAAAAAAGCAACGTTAACTAACGATAAACTCATTTACCTTTATCAAGATGTTCAATTGGATAATTTGATTCCCGATGCACAATTACATCAAGTAATTACCGATAATGCGGTAGTTGATTTAACAACACAGCATGTGACATCAAAAGATCCAGTTATACTTAAGGGAGCCGGATTTTATTCAACAGGAATTGGATTAAATGGAGATTTACAAGCCAAAACAGCCGATATTCTAGAAAATATAAAAACATACTATAATACTGAGGTAAAGTAAAACATGAGTTCGCAAAAAAAGGTCGTTATTTCACTATTTTTATTGCTGCCTGTAACATTTAGTTGCTTTGCAGCTGATTTTAACAATCAATCACCGGCTGAAAAACAAGAACAAAAAACACTTGTTGATAATAAGCCGATTACCATTGACGCCGACAATCAACAAATTGATATTGAAAAAAATATGATTACTTTTAGTGGAAATGTGCATGTTGTGCAAGAAGGGCTAACCATTATTGCAGATAAAGTCGTTATTACGGATATGCAAGATTCATCAAAACAAAAAATTACTGCTTATGGCAAACCAGTTAATTTTAAACAGATACTCCCTGAAAAGAATAAAATTGTTACGGGGCATTCTGCTCTAATTATTTATGATGTGAAGCAAAATAATGTGACATTAAAAGGTAATGCTGAATTATTTCAACAAGATAATCACATTACTAGTCAACTTATTAGTTATGATGTGAAAAAACAACAAATTTCTGCGCACCCAGGCAAAAATGAAAGAGTAAAAAGTACTATCATCCCAAACCAAATTAAAGAGATGAATAAATAAAATGTCAATTTTAAAAGCGGAAAATCTGGTCAAAGTATATAAGAAAAAACGCGTTGTTGAAAATGTCAGCTTAACTGTAAATTCAGGTGAGATTGTTGGATTATTAGGACCAAATGGCGCAGGTAAAACCACAACTTTCTATATGGTAGTTGGTATTGTTACTTTAAATGCTGGAAAGATTTATCTTGATGATCATGATATTAGCATTTTGCCTTTACATGAACGGGCGCAAAAAGGTATTGGTTATTTACCACAAGAAGCGTCTATTTTTAGAAAGCTTTCGGTTATTGATAACATTATGGCGATTTTAGAAACGCGCAATGATATTGATAAAAGAGAAAAAATTAATCGAGCTGAAGAATTACTTGAAGAATTCCATATTACTCATATTCGTGACAGTATAGGGCAATCTTTATCTGGTGGTGAGAGACGTCGAGTTGAAATTGCTCGAGCATTGGCGGCCAATCCTAAGTTTATTTTACTTGATGAGCCTTTCGCGGGAGTTGATCCGATTTCAGTAATAGATATAAAACATATTATTAAACATCTTAGAGATCGAGGGCTGGGTGTTTTGATTACCGATCATAATGTGCGTGAAACGCTTGATGTTTGTGAACGAGCTTATATTGTCAATAAAGGGCATTTAATTGCTGAAGGTACCCCAAATGATATTCTAAGTAACGAATATGTTAAAAGGGTTTATCTAGGTAATGAATTTAGATTATGATAAAACCAAGTTTACAACTGAAAGTTTCTCAACAGTTATCGATGACGCCACAATTACAATTGGCGATTAAATTACTACAGTTGTCAACTTTAGAACTCCAACAAGAAATTCAAACTGCGCTTGAAAACAATCCATTGCTTGAAATTGATGATCAATATGACGAAGTGAACGTTAAACAAAACGATGAAACAGAAAATATTGATACGCGTGAGGCTTTAGATAGCAAAGAAATTCCTGATGATATTCCACTGGATGCATCTTTAGATGACATTTATAGCGCTGGAACTCCATCTGGAACTAACTCAGATTATCGTAATGATGAATTGCCTATCTATCAAGGTGAAACTCACGAAACATTACATGATTATCTGGAATGGCAACTTGAACTAACACCCTTTAGCGATACAGATAGGGCGATAGCGGTATCTATTATTGAAGCTATAGATGAGAGAGGCTATTTAACAGTTTCAACAGAAGAAATACTTGAAGAGCAAGGTAATGATGAAGTTGAAATTGCCGAAGTTGAAGCAGTATTGAAACGAATATGGAATTTTGATCCTATCGGTGTTGGTGCCAGATCGTTGCAAGAGTGTTTGTCTATTCAAATTCAACATTTAGACACTCCACCATTAGTTAAACAAATTATTGATAATTATTTAGACTTATTAGCCATACGCGATTATAGAAACTTAAAAAAAGTGTTAAATACAACAGATGAACAGTTAAAAGAGGCTGTTGATTTTATACAACGTTTACAACCTTATCCCGGCGATTTGGTTAATACTGCTTCTCCAGACTATGTCATACCTGATGTCATGGTAAAAAAGGTACAAGGAAAATGGATTGTGTATTTAAATAGCGATACAGTTCCAGCTTTACGTATTAACCAGCAATACGCTGATATGGCAAAATTAGCAAATGAAAGTGATGGGCAATATATTAGATCTCATGTGCAAGAAGCTAATTGGTTTATTAAAAGCATCGAAAACCGTAACGAAACCTTATTAAAAGTCAGCCAATTTATTGTTGAGCATCAGCAAGCTTTTTTTGAACATGGTACTGAATACATGAAACCAATGATTTTGTCAGATGTTGCAACGGCAATTGATATGCATGAATCGACCATTTCTCGTGTAACAACTCAAAAATATTTGCATTGTCCAAGCGGAATTTATGAACTTAAATTCTTTTTCTCAAGTCATGTTAATAATGATTCAGGTGGTGAGGTTTCATCTACAGCTATCCAAGCATTAATTAAAAAATATATATCGGCAGAAAATAGTAAAAAGCCATTAAGTGATAGTAAATTAGTTTCGATACTTGAAGAACAAGGTATTATTATTGCACGTCGCACCGTAGCAAAATACCGTGAAGCCTTATCAATTCCACCATCAAGTCAACGAAAACAGCTTTAAATTTGAATTCAAATTTTTTGGATATATATCGCTTATTTTAATCATGGGCGCAATTTGCGCCCTTTAATAAAATTAAGCTAAAAAGCTTGGAATTTTATGTTCAAAGTCGCTAATTGCATCTTCATGTTGTAGGGTTAAGCCAATATTATCTAACCCATTTAACAAGCAATGACGTTTAAAAGCATCAATTTTAAATGAATATTGCTTATCGCCGGCAATGACCACTTCATTAACTAAATCGATGGTAAATTCAACGCCTTCATTAGCTTCGACAATTTTAAATAGCTCATCGATATCTTCTTCGGATAAATTAACCAGTAATAACTGATTGTTAAATGAGTTATTATAAAAAATATCGGCAAAACTTGAACCAATAATAGTTTTAAATCCATAATCAGCAAGTGCCCATGGAGCATGTTCACGAGAAGAACCACAACCAAAATTTTCACGTGTTAATAAAATACTGGCACCTTTATAGCGGGGTTTATTCAAGACAAATTCAGGGTTAGGCTGTTCGCCAGCATCATCTAAAAAGCGCCATTCATGAAAGGCATGTTTACCAAATCCAGTGCGTGTTACTTTCTGTAAAAACTGTTTTGGAATGATTGCATCTGTATCAACATTAGCCGCATCCAAAGGAACGACTAGCCCAGTATGTTTTGTAAATTTTGCCATGACAAGTCTCTCCTTAAAATGGTTTGCGAATATCTGTAAAATGACCAGTAATAGCTGCGGCTGCTGCCATAGCAGGACTAACTAAATGTGTTCTAGCATCGCGTCCTTGGCGACCTTCAAAATTACGGTTGCTGGTTGATGCGCAGCGATCTCCCGGGGCTAATTTATCATCGTTCATTGCAAGACACATAGAGCAACCTGGTAAGCGCCATTCAAATCCTGCATCAATAAAAATCTTATCTAATCCTTCGGCTTCAGCTTGTTCTTTCACTGGTCCTGAACCAGGTACAACTAATGCTTGTACACCTTCAGCAACTTTACGGTCTTTAGCAATTTGCGCAGCAGCTCGTAAATCTTCTATACGTGAGTTTGTACAAGAACCAATAAATACTTTATTGATCTTAATATCAGTCATTTTGGTACCAGCGGTTAATCCCATATAAGCTAATGCACGCTCAGCAGAGTGTTTTTCAATAGGATCAGCAAAATTATTAGGATTAGGTACTGTTGCATCAATTGAAGTTACTTGACCAGGGTTCGTTCCCCAAGTGACTTGTGGTGCGATATCTTTTCCTTCTAACGTCACAACTGTATCAAAATGTGCACCTTCGTCGGTTTTTAGCGTTTTCCAATAAGCAACCGCTTTGTCGAAGTCTTCACCTTTTGGTGAAAATTGGCGATCTTTTAAGTACTCAAAAGTGACTTCATCTGGTGCAATTATGCCAGCTTTAGCTCCCATTTCAATTGCCATATTACACAACGTCATGCGTCCTTCCATTGATAATGATTTAATAACATCACCACAAAATTCAACTACATGACCTGTACCGCCAGCACTGGTTGTTTTGCCAATGATAGCTAAAATAATATCCTTAGCGGTAATGCCATCAACAACATCTCCTTTAACTTCAATTTTCATAGTTTTAGCTCGACCTTGTTTTAAGGTTTGAGTTGCTAATACATGCTCAACTTCGGAAGTACCAATACCAAAAGCTAATGCACCAAATGCGCCATGTGTTGCAGTGTGCGAATCACCACACACAATAGTCATACCCGGTAAAGTCATACCTTGCTCAGGACCGACTACATGGACAATACCACGTAGTGGGCTTTGTAAATCATATAACGAAACACCAAACTCTTTGGCATTTTTTGCCAGTTCAGTTAATTGAATGCGAGCCATTTCGCTGCAAGCATTTAAATCATTACTTTTGGTTGAAGTATTATGATCCATAGTTGCAAAAGTCTTATTGGGCTGGCGAACTTTACGATTCATTGCACGCAGGCTATCAAAGGCCTGTGGAGAGGTGACTTCATGAACTAAATGACGATCAATATATAAAATAGGCGTTTCATTTGGAGCCTCATAAACGACATGCGCATCATATAATTTCTGATACAGTGTTTTTGACATTGCAGATTCCTTATTATTTTTTACAACTGGTATTAGTTTTAAACTTTGACATTATTTACTAATACTATAATTAATTGAATTAAAAAGGATACAAGGAGCAGTTTATTCTGCATACTTGAGTATCCCTTTACTACACATTTAACATAGCTAATTCAATTAAATAAGCTTACAAATAATATCTCCCATTTCATCAGTTGAAACAGGTTGTTCTTTTTGTGCAAGATCGATAGTACGATAGCCTTGCTCTAATGCTTTATTTACTGCTGTTTCGATAGCTGAGGCAATATTATCACGTTTAAAGCTATAACGGACTAACAAAGCTAATGACAAAATTTGTGCTGCAGGATTAGCAATATTTTTACCAGCAATGTCAGGTGCGCTACCACCAGCAGGTTCATATAAGCCAAAGCCTTGTTCATTAAGACTAGCAGAAGGCAACATACCCATTGAACCAGTTATCATGGCACATTCATCGGATAATATATCTCCAAATAAATTTGAGCATAAAATAACATCGAACTGAGACGGATCTTTAACAAGTTGCATTGTGGCATTATCGATATACATATGCTCAAGTTCAATATCAGGATAGTTTTTAGCTACTTCATTGACCACCTCGCGCCACAAAATTGAGGTTTGTAAAACGTTGGCTTTATCAATTGAAGTTACTTTTTTGCGACGTAAACGTGCAGCTTCAAATCCCATTTTTGCAATACGTTCTATCTCAAAACGATGATAAACTTCAGTATCAAATGCTTTTTCTTGAGCACTACTACCTTCACGTCCTTTAGGTAATCCAAAATAAATACCGCCAGTTAATTCGCGCATACATAAAATATCAAATCCACGCTCAGCAATATCGGTGCGTAATGGGCAAAGATCTTCTAAGCCTTGATATAAACGAGCAGGGCGCATATTAGCAAATAATTTGAAGTGTTTACGTAGTGGCAATAACGCACCACGTTCAGGTTGCTTTTCAGGTGGTAAATTAGACCATTTAGGACCACCCACTGAACCAAATAAAATAGCGTCAGCTTTTTCACAGCCTTCAAGTGTTTCATTAGGTAATGGGCAACCATGAATATCAATTGCTGCACCACCCACATCATATTCACTAGTAGTAATAGAAAGTTGATATTTTTGGCGGATAACATCTAATACTTTATAGGCCTGTCTCATTACTTCAGGGCCAATACCGTCGCCGGGAAGTACTGCAATATGGTAGTTTTGTGACATTTTTTATTCCTTTACAATCTAAATTAATTTTCATGTTTTGCTGTTAAACGGCAAAACAAATTATTTTTTAGTCATGATGTAATTTTTGTTTTTCTTGTGCAACTTGATTTGCTCTATATACATTATTCAATACATTAATTAAAGCCAAAGCCGATGAGTGAACAATATCAGTTGCAAGCCCCACACCATGGAACTTACGACCTTTATATTCGGCAACAATATCAACTTGTCCTAAAGCATTTTCACCTTGTCCTTTAGAAGCTAATTGATATTTTACAATCGAAATAGGTTCGCCAGTAATACGGTTGATAGCTTGATAAACAGCATCAACAGGACCGTTACCCGTTGCAGCATCAGAATACTTTTTATCACCAATTAACAAGCTAACCGAAGCGGTTGAAACAACCGTCGAACCTGATTGAACATTAAAATAATCTAAAACATAATGTTCTTTTTCATCTTTTAATTGATTGATAAATATTAATGCCTCTAAATCATAATCGAATACTTGGCCTTTTTTATCAGCTAATTCTAAAAATGCCTCATAGACTTGATCTAAGTTATAATCTTTATCGTGATAACCAAGTTCTTCTAAACGATGTTTAACGGCGGCTCGTCCTGAGCGAGAGGTTAAATTTAATTGGATTTGATTTAATCCGATTGATTCAGGGGTCATAATTTCGTAAGTTTCACGATTTTTTAAAACCCCATCTTGATGAATTCCTGAGGAGTGGGCAAAAGCGTTACTACCAATAATTGCTTTATTACTTGGAATTGGCATGTTAGTAATTTGGCTAACAATTTGGCTGGTACGATAAATCTCTTGATGATTAATATTTGTGTGAACGTTTAAGATATTTTGACGAACTTTAATCGCCATAATAACTTCTTCAAGTGCGGTATTACCCGCACGTTCTCCTAAACCATTCATCGCCCCTTCAATTTGCCGAGCACCTTCTTGAACCGCGCTAATCGAGTTAGCCACCGACATGCCCAAGTCATCATGACAATGAACAGAGATAATCGCTTGATCAATGTTCGGGACACGTTCAAATAGGGTACGAATAATGCTACCAAATTGATAAGGGACAGTATAACCGACAGTATCCGGAATATTGATCGTTCTTGCCCCTGCTTTAATTGCTGCTTCAACGATACGACATAAGTTATCAATTGGGGTACGGCCTGCATCTTCACAAGAAAACTCCACATCATTAGTATAATTACGTGCACGTTTAATACAGTGCACAGCTCTTTCAATGACATCATCAAATGTCATTTTTAATTTATCTTTAACATGTAAGGTTGATGTTGCCATAAAAGTATGAATTCGAAACTGATCTGCAACTTTTAATGCTTCGGCAGCAACATCAATATCTTTATCAACACAACGAGACAGTGCACAAACACAGCTATCTTTAATGGTCTTAGCAATCGTTTGAACTGATTCAAAATCACCAGGAGATGAAACAGGAAAGCCAACTTCCATCACATCGACCCGCATTCGCTCTAAAGCAAGCGCTATTTGTAACTTTTCTTTAACGCTCAAACTTGCTTGTAACGCTTGTTCACCGTCACGTAATGTAGTATCAAAAATAATGACTTGATCGTTCATTGTTCTTCCTTTTATATATTTTGGCGCTAGCTCGGTATTTCAAGTTATAAAAACAAAAAAACCCGCACTTTAGCGCGGGTTCTTGTTTATTTGTTGAGCTGTTTATTAAATAACTTTTTTACTCCACACACAAGCTATCCGCGCAAGTTGATGCGAGGAGGAAACTGAGGTCGAGTAATAAATAGCTAATAAACATAAAAATCTCTATTTATAAATTCAATGAAAAACTAAATTGGTGATATTTTTATCAAATGATGATGATTGTGTCAACGATTATTTCCTCCTGTATTAATAATTTTCAATAGAAGAATACCTATTAACATAGTCTGCATGTCATTTTAAAAAATATAATCAGTTTGATTAGCACTTAAGTATCAAAATGAAACTATTAGATTAATAAGTTGAGCTAGGAATAATTCTAATTATAATATAAATTATTTTTACATCTTAATGGGGACAAACTATGAACATTGTGGATATTTCCGAAAAACGCTACACAGCTAAACATTATGACGAAACACAAAAAATCCCAGCCGATAAAATAGAACAATTATTAACCGTATTAAGAAACAGCCCATCATCAGTTAACTCACAGCCATGGCATTTTTATGTTATTGATAATAACGCTGCAAAAAGTAAAATTTTACCGGCTATTACTGAATTTAACCAATCTAAAGTCACTGGATCTTCACACACTATTGTCTTTTGTATCAAAACCCCATTAGATGAAGCACATTTAGTTAACCTGCTTAATCAAGAAGAAAAAGATGGGCGCTTACCTACAGCAGAATTAAAACAGGCTCAAGACCAAGGAAGACGCTATTTTGTCCAATTAAATAGTGCAACACCCGAATCGCAACAGTGTTGGGAAGGAAAACAGGCGTACATTGCATTAGGACAATTACTTTTTGCTGCGGCAGCGATTGGTATCGATTCAACAGCCATTGAGGGATATAATTCTGAAAAAATGGATGAAATCTTAGATCTTAAAAGCAAAGGACTTAAAAGTATTGTTGTTGCCACATTAGGTTATCGAGCCGAAAATGACGGTAATGCCCATCGACCAAAATCACGCTTACCGAAAGAGCAACTTTTTACGTTTTTATAAACAAGAATAACGTTTTCAAATTACCCCACTTAGTAAAGGTGGGATATCTTAAAATAGCTTTATATTATTTCTGATGATAATTTTTATATTGCTTGAATTTATGCTCCAACACTTGTCATTATTCTGGGGATAAAATTTTAATAAAAAAGAATTAATCATTATATTTTTGAGTATAGAATAAATAGCCTTTGTTAAATTTTTCAATTTTATAAAATTAAGGATATTTAAAGAGCCAAGATATGCATTCAGATTGGATTTGAGCAATTTTATATAAATCTACAGTTAATATTATTTAATTACTCATATTATTATAAATAACCCTAGACCCAATACTCAGAATCATTACAATATACGCTATCAATTACACATCAGCTGATGTGATTTGCTATTTTAAACAAAATTAACGGATGATGTTTTATGGCGCAATATGTTTATACCATGAATCGCGTAGGGAAGATTGTTCCCCCTAAACGCTATATTTTAAAAGATATTTCTTTAAGTTTTTTTCCGGGTGCAAAAATTGGTGTACTCGGTTTAAATGGAGCGGGTAAATCCACTTTACTACGAATTATGGCGGGTGTTGATACCGAAATTGAAGGCGAAGCACGCCCACAACCTGATATTAAAATTGGTTATTTACCCCAAGAACCGAAATTAGATCCTAAACAAACTGTGCGTGAAGCCATTGAGCAAGCGGTTAGTGAGGCTAAACAAGCATTGGCTCGATTAGATGAAGTATATGCCGCTTATGCTGATCCTGACGCCGATTTTGACAAATTAGCCAAAGAACAAGCGGAGCTTGAAGCCATTATTCAATCGCAAGATGCTCACAATCTGGATAACCAGTTAGAGCGAGCCGCTGACGCACTACGTTTGCCAGATTGGGATGCGAAAATTGAAAATTTATCAGGTGGTGAACGCCGTCGAGTAGCAATTTGTCAATTATTACTTGAAAAGCCTGATATGTTATTAATGGATGAACCGACCAACCACTTAGATGCCGAATCGGTAGCATGGTTAGAACGATTCTTACATGACTACGAAGGTACGGTTGTTGCAGTAACTCACGATCGCTACTTCCTAGACAACGTTGCAGGTTGGATTTTAGAACTTGACCGTGGTGAAGGCATTCCATGGGAAGGCAACTACTCATCTTGGCTTGAACAAAAAGATCAGCGCCTAGCGCAAGAAGCCTCGACCGAATCGGCACGTCGTAAATCGATCGAAAAAGAACTCGAGTGGGTACGACAAAATCCGAAAGGGCGCCAAGCAAAAAGCAAAGCCCGCCTAGCTCGCTTTGAAGAACTCAACAGTAACGATTACCAAAAACGTAACGAAACTAACGAGCTCTTTATTCCAGCTGGACAGCGTTTAGGCGATAAAGTGATTGAAGTAAGCAATCTAACTAAATCGTATGGCGATCGTGTGCTGATTGATAACTTATCTTTTAGTATTCCTAAAGGGGCAATTGTTGGCATTATTGGTCCAAATGGAGCAGGGAAATCAACCCTATTTAGAATGCTATCAGGCAAAGAACAACCTGATACAGGTACGATTACTTTAGGTGAAACAGTGCAACTTGCATCAGTTGATCAGTTCCGTGACAGTATGGACGACAAAAAAACAGTTTGGGACGAAATTTCAAACGGTCAAGATATTATGCGTATTGGCAATTTTGAAATACCAAGTCGTGCTTATGTTGGTCGTTTTAATTTTAAAGGCGTTGATCAGCAAAAGCGTGTAGGTGAACTTTCAGGGGGTGAACGTGGACGTGTACATTTAGCTAAATTATTGCAAGTGGGAGGTAATGTATTACTACTTGATGAACCAACCAATGATTTAGATGTTGAAACGCTACGCGCACTTGAAAATGCATTATTAGAGTTTCCGGGGTGTGCTTTAGTGATTTCGCATGACCGTTGGTTCTTAGATCGTATTGCGACCCATATTTTGGATTATCAAGACGAAGGTCATGTTGAATTCTTTGAAGGTAACTTTACCGAATACGAAGAATGGAAAAAGCGCACATTGGGTGCTGAAGCATTAGAGCCTAAACGTGCTAAATATAAACGAATCTCCAAATAGAATTAATTTTTATTTTATTCCGCCGATTTATATTGGCGGAATAGTTTTATCTTCTTGATAGCTATTTTAAATATTTTTCAAAATGTAATTATCTAAACTAACCCTTTAGATGAACTAATAATTCTTGAAAAAGTATCCATTAGCAAACGAGGTATAGCGTTTATACTACGTGATTTTGCATCATCACAAATGGCAATCGCAAGATCAGGTTTTGAACTTTTATGAATTGCTTTTTGAATAATTTGATGTACAGGCAGATCAATATGCTGTGTTGTATTATAAGCGGCAAGTTTATAGACATGACTAAAACCATGTTTAAATAAAAAGTTTTCAATGTCTCGCGCAGGCAAAACCGTTAAGTAATCATCAGGATTTTTATCTTCACCACATAACGATTTTACCGTATCGGCATATTTTTTACCCGCCATATCCCCATCAGTAATTACATACCAATGAATTCCCATTTTATTGGCATATTTTATAAGCGGTTTTAAACCACACTGAGCAAACTCAATAAGCTGAACTCCCTCTGAACTCAGATGATAACCACTTTGTTCAGCTAGTTCACGTAACAACCACACTTCGGTTTCGCCCTCGACTAACAACCAACATCGTGCAAATAAGGCATTTGATCGGCGATAAAGAATATGAAACGCAATACGGCGACTATCACTAACGCTTAATGAATGAGGTTCAATGTATTTGGCAATAATTTTATCTGGCAGACGAATTAAACGATAAAGGTTTTCTAATGAAAATAACGATACCAGATCACTTGAGTTAGACGTGATAATTTTTTGTGTAGGGAAGTTTTTTAGTAAGCGAAATGCAACGGATAAAATGATTGGATGTAACAAACTTTCAGGCTCTTCTAAAATTAAAATAGGCATTGAACTTTGTGAAAGTGAATAATTTCCTTTAGCACCAATAATAGAGCCAAAAATGCCTAAAAATACAGTTCGTAAATAATCATTATCAAGATTATCCAAGACGTCATTAATTTGTTCCAAAACATTCCAATCTTCTGTTCTTGGTGTACTTTTGGCATTTTTTTGTTTGTAATGATTGCGGTGCGCTTGATCGACAAAATAATACTCTATTAATGATCGTGCAGCTTGTAGGCCTCGAGCTAATTCATCTTGGGTTAATTCGGCTGAATGGGCTTTTAGTTGGTTTGAAAGTTGGCTAATGTAGTGTTCGTATAATGGTTCGTTAGTAACCGTTAATTGCTCAGGATTAATTGCGTTTTTAAGTGTCATTACTGGATTTAGTTTGATTAATGTTGCAATTAATAATTTTTCGTTTTCTATATTAAAAGGGTTGCCTTGTGCATTAAGCAATTTATGTTGTGTTATTATTTGGTTATCTTGTTTATTAGCAGAAATTTGATAAGTGATTCGATGCAGATTATCTTGGTGTGATTGATACGAAACCGAGCTTAATGGCTGATAATCTTGATTATTTAATTCATGTAAATGCGATTGGCAATAAGTGATTTTAATAATAATATTATCGCCATAACATTGGTATCGGTCATGATAAAAATCAGAATCGACAAATTGATAAAAAATGTTATCCAGTGATAACAATTGCAAAGCGCTGATTAAACTTGACCGCCCCCAACGATTTTCACCCATTAGTACGCTAGAACTTGCATTTAATTTTAAAGATAGTTGACTAATACCTTTAAATCCGGAAATATCAATTTGTTCAATAAACATAGTGTATCCTTATTGTTAAAGATGATACTTTTCTGTCCTTTTACGAATTCGTTCAACTTTTCGATGCATGCTAGCTATTAGCTTAGATTCATTGCGCAAAATTGTTTTTAAAGGCTGATTAAAATACACTTTCAAAAAACGCCAAATATCACGATCGGTTAACCCAATATTCATGGCTGAAAAATAAAGCCCGATTAAATCTTTATCACGCCAACGAACAGGAACTGTTTTACGGATCTGAGCACGGTGTAAATCAATTACAGATAATTTTATTTGCTGATGATTTTCAAAAAGCGGAATATCAAGCAAAAAATGGCATAAATAACAATCACGATGATTAACCCCAGCCACATGCATTTGAGCAACCATTTTTGCCAAATAAATGACTAAAGAACGCTTCATATGATAGCTAGGAGGGTTAGTTAACCACGATTTAGTCAAATCTTCTAAACTAATTGTCGGATTAAGATCTTTTGTCACAATAAATGAATGACGAGTCAGCGGATTTATCCCTTTACGACCAAATGCTCGCCCATCCATCGTATTAACACCAACTTGCTCCAAACGCTCAATCGCATCCCACTCCTGTTTGGCATCTAAAACAGGTAAACGTAACGAAATGAGATTTTTAACAATCTCTTTAACAGTTGTACCACGATGAATTTTAATAAAATACGATTCATCATCAAGCTCAAAATTCAACGTTTTACGTTGTTTTACTGCACGATAAATTTTCCCCGATATTAACTCAACTTCTGCAAATGGATCTTTACCAGCCCATAATTGCTCAAAAGGTGATTTTAGCTTAATTTCATTCATGATTATCACAACCTAAAATAATCTTTGCAGCACGCTCTGCTAAGTGGTATAAATCAGCCGTTTTACCATAATGTATTGCATTGTAATGCCATGTTAATAACTGATCGTGATTTGTTATGGCATTTTTCACGGTCTCGTTTAACGCTGATTGTGCAAAAGGCTCATCAAGCACAACACCAGCATTGGCATCATCAATATGATAAGCATAGCCCGAAATGCTTGACACAATCACAGGCACCCCAGCGGCTAACCCTTCAATAAGCACCATACCGGCTGCTTCTTGTCTTGCTGGATGCAATAGCAAATCTGCCGCAAACAAAAAATCAGGGATATCATTACGACCGGCAAAAAAACGTACTTGATGCTCAATGCCGAGTTGCTTAGCTAGTTTTTGATAAGCCTCAGGGTTATCCTGCCCCACAACTAAAAAAGTCACTTTTTGTTTTAAATCGCAAGGTAGTGCAGCAATGGCGGTTAAAGAACGATCTACCCCCTTACGCTTAAAATCTGATCCAATTTGCACAACAACAAAATTATTCTCATCAATTTGATTTGCCAGTCTAAATTGTTTACCTTTAGCACTTGATTGAGAATGATATTGGCGATCTTTCGCAATACCAGGTGGTAATAGGTAAAAGCGTGATGGATCAGTATGGTAATAACGCTCAAAGTCACTGATTTGCTGTTTTGTTAGTACCATAACTTTGGTTTGGCTTTGTTGATTAAATACCGCATTTTCAAAAGCTAAATAGTGCTTACAGCGTTTTGACAATTTATACAAAAAGCCTTTGTGTGAAACCTTTTCGGCATAACAAGTATCGCCTGCAAAATAAACATCCAAATCAGGCATTTTATTAAAACCAACCACACAATCAACTGGATTTGCTTGTAAATGAGCCTTCACCCAATGGTAATAAGATTGATTACGACTATGATTGGATAAGCCCTTTTTAGATACCAAAATAATGTCAAACCCACAAGGTACATCGCCTTGCCAATCCATAACATAAACACGAACATTATGTCCTAGATTTTGACAAGCTTTGGCTATTTGCAAAAAATCACGTTGCAAACCACCAAACTGGAAATATTTATAAATACAAAAAGCCAATTGCATGCAGATTGCCTCAAGTTTGAAAGGAGTATTATATACTTGTCGATAAGTAAGGTGCAAAATAGATTTTTTGTTTGTTTTTTATAAGTCATAATTATTTATGATCTTATCAGAGCTCATTATTTGCTTTCATCAAGCGATTAGGAAATAAAACTTGTCTTAAGCAAGGTCATTATTCAATACAAATTTTTGCACAGATAATTATATAGTCGCCTAAATAAAGGCTACATGATAGCTTGATTTTTTAAATATCCAGTTAAAAATAGATATCAATATTATTGTTTATTAATAAGTTAAAATGAAAGTGTAGAAGAAAATAATAGTATATCAATTTAAACAATTTCTACTTTTACCTTGAATGAAATCTAAAATTGAAATTGACAATCATGTTGTTAAAGTTGATGAAATAAATATCACCCTGTTAGGTTATAAAAAACAAAATATTCCTTAAAAAATATTAGTGCATCTATAGCATATAGGTATTATAACGTTAAAAGGCTATTAATAGGGGCCGCATTAATTCTTTTGGAAGTTAATGCGTTTTTCCATGTTATTTCATCATTTGAAGATTTCTGGGCACTTATTTCTTTGCCATTAGGATTATTTATATTTCTTAACAGTATTATTTTAGGATTAATTATACAACGTAGCGGAAATGATTATTTTACTTCCACTTCGTTTATTGAACAAAAAAAATCACATAAAATTAAATTAAGCTTTAATGAACCATACTATTATCTTTAATAAATTAAATATAAAAATACAGTTTATTCTATAAGTTACTACAATTTAAAACAATAACTATCGCCAATAGCACTACCTTGAGCACCAAACTGGCGTAAATTGTGATCAACGGCGTTCATCGATTGCCAATGGTTTTCACACCAATCAGGGGCAAGTAAAGTTGGTTTTCTGGCATTAGCTGATACGCGATGATACAAAATATTAGCTGGAGTTTGGCGAATGATATCGCCAGCAATATCGACATATTCATCTAATGACAATACAGCAATCCGCCCGGCTCGCCAAGATTTTGCCATAATACTGCCTTCAACAATATGTAAAGGATGCAGTTTCAAACCATCCACGCCACTTTCAAGCACACGCTCAAGGGTTATAAAATTATCCTGTTTGGTTTCTTTGGGTAAACCAATAATTAAGTGAGTACAGACCTTAATGCCAAGCTTACGTACTTTTTGAACGGTTTGATAATAATCATCAAAAGTATGCCCTCGGTTAATATCGTGCAAGGTTTTGTTATGAGCAGTTTGCAAACCGAGTTCTAACCAAACTTCATAGCCATTGGATTGATAATGCGCAAGCAAATCAAGTGCTTCATCAGGAACACAATCAGGACGAGTACCAACACAAAGCCCAACAATATCTGCACTATTCAGGGCTTCTTCGTACATATTTTTTAGAATTTCAACCTCAGCGTAGGTGCTTGTATAAGCCTGAAAATAAGCAAGGTATCGTTTAGACTTTTTCATCTGTTTGGCTTGTGAGGTTAATTGTTCAGAAATTGATTTAACCTGAATAGATTCATCAATGATTGAGGCAACATTACAAAAGGTACAACCACCTTGACCAATAGTACCATCTCGATTGGGACAGCTAAATCCACCGTGCAGAGTAAGTTTATAGATTTTTTCGCCATAACGACGTTGTAAATCGGAACCGAATGTATTAACGACTAAATGGAGTTGCATAATCAGATAAAAATAAAATTTTGTTTATTTTACGAAAATAGCAAACTTACTTCAAGTAATGATAATATTTTTAATATAATTACTTTTGTAATCTATAACAATTTTAGGGTTGTTACCATTATTGCTTTTAACTACATGTTGTTAAATATATATGTAATTATATGATTAAAATTTTAATTTTTTAGAAAAATTAACAAAACAAATTTTATGTGTAACTGTGTGATATTAAATGATTTTTATGCGATTATTGGTAATAAATGTGATTGTTTATATTGATAATTATTATTATTAGCAATAAGATGTTTGCACTAAATAATTACAAAAATGTCAGAGGTTGCTATGCCGTACATTATTCGTAACTTAGTTGTTGCTTTATTCTCATCAATATTCTTAATGTCTTTTTGTTATGCTGATATTAGATTACCAACACCTCAGACTAGTGGGGGAATGAGTTTATTTGAAAGTTTAAAAAATCGGGGATCAACCTCTGGTGCAGGTTTTCCTATGGGTCAAGTTTCAGATAATGAACTCTCAACTGTGCTTTGGGCTGCGAGTGGTTTAAATCGTGGGGATAAGGGGTGGACAGTCCCAATGTTTAAAGGAAAACCACCTTACGTACGAATTTATGTAGCTAGTGAAAAGGGTTCTTATTTGTATGAATGGGAAGGACACTATTTAAAAGAAATTAATAAAAAAGACATTCGTGCCAATATTGGTCTACAAGCTTTTATTAAGCGCGCGGCTTATTCACTGGTTTTTGTTGCAGAAGAAAGTGCATTTAAAGATGTAAAACCTGAGCAAATTAATAATTTTAGTTATACTGCTGTAGGTGCAATGAGTCAAGACATCTATTTAGCTGCTGCAGCTTTAAAATTAAATGCTCGTTATATCCATTCTATAAAACCAGCAGCTATACGCCAAGAATTACAATTATCTGAAGGCGATAAACCGCTTGCTATGTTTATAATAGGAAAATAAGAAGGTATAAAGTGTGGAGAGATTTTTAACACTTGCTTTGCTCCTTATTGGAAGTTTAATGGCTTTGGTTCCATCATCTTATGCTGCCGAAAAAAAGTATGAAAGTTGGAATGCTATTGTTGACGAAATGGACACCATCTTAAATGATGCTTATGATATCTATTTTATGAAAGATGTTGAACGTGCTAAAGCTCGAGTTAATAATGCTTATTTTGGCTTTTATGAAAAGCATGGGGTTGAGCGTGCGGTTATGTCTTATATTTCGGGTAAACGGGGAACCGATACCGAATATCAATTTGCCAAAATTAAGCGCTTAATGACAGATGGTGCGTCGAACAAAGTTGTTAGAAATGAAATTGATACTATTTTAAAAATGTTACATGAAGATGCTAACGAACTAGATGGTAAGCAAGAGAGCGGTTGGAGCATTCTGTTAGCTTCGTTTATTATCATTTTTAGGGAAGGACTGGAAGCGATTTTAGTGATTGCGGCAATTTCAGCTTATTTGGTTCGTTCTGGTCATCTTGCCATGGTAAAAGTAGTTTATATGAGCTCACTTGTAGCTATTTTTGCCAGTATTTTAGTGGCAATTGCTCTTCATATTGTGTTTGATATTAGCGGGGCAAATCAAGAAATCATGGAAGGAATTGCTATGCTCCTTGCAACAGTCGTACTATTTTTTATTAGTAATTGGATGTTTTCAAAGGCAGAAGCTGAGGCTTGGAAAAGCTATGTTGAAGAAAAAGTACAAATTGCAGTGTCATCAGGTAGTCGCTTTGCCTTAGGTTTTGCTGCCTTTTTAGCTGTTTTTCGTGAAGGAGCTGAAACGATCTTGTTTTACCAAGCAATGCTAGTTGATGCTAAAGAACATATGGATATGGTTTGGTATGGACTAGCTATTGGAACGATAATTCTTGCGATTATTTTTGTCGTTATTCGTTTTGGTACCATGAAATTACCAATTCGCCCATTCTTTATTGGTACTAGTATTTTAATGTATATCATGGCAATAGCTTTTGCCGGTGGTGGAGTAAAAGAATTACAAGAGGCAGATATGATTCCAGTCACCTCTGTTGATTTTATACATTCTGTCGAAGTTTTAGGTATTTACCCAACGGTCGAGACATTAGTTCCACAAATAATTATGGTATTTATTGTGGTAGTTTCTGTCATGTATTACAAAGCTAAACATAGTTGTAAAAAGCAATAATTATTAATATTGCCTATTTGTTTAAAATTGCATAAATGCGGATTTAAGAACTGAGTTGTGTTAATGCCAAAAAATAAAAGTAATAAATTTTCAAAAAGTAAAAGGAGGAGTTTTCAATGAAAAAGTTAGTTTTATCAGCAGGTATTGCTTCAATACTTGCTTTATCTTCATTTGTTCACGCAGCAGCACCGGCACCAGGCGAACAAAAAGGATTTGAAGAATTTCCAATTGGTGATGAAGTAACCGTGGGGCCATTACACATTGGTGCTGTTTATTTCCACCCTGTTGATATGGAACCCGCCGGTATGGGTGGTTTACCAGCCTCAAAATCAGACATGCACATTGAAGCTGATATTTCAGCTGCAGAAGGTAATAACTTAGGTTATGGTGTAGGTGATTTTGTTCCTTACTTAACTGTAAAATATAAAATTCAAAAGCAAGGCAGTGATAAAGTGATTGAAGGTAACTTTATGCCAATGAATGCATCTGATGGTCCTCACTATGGTAATAATATAAAACTAGATGGTGCTGGTAAATATAAAGTAACATTTATGATTGAAAACCCAGAAAAACAAGGTTATTTACTACATGTTGATAAAGAAACAGGTGTGGAAGGACGCTTTTGGAGCAAACCTATCGAAGTTTCTTGGGACTTTGATTACATTCCACGCGCATGGTAATGATTTTAAAATAACTAATTATATTAAATAATTAATAATCAGTTATTGGTGAGCATTATGCTCACCAATAATATTTGCAATAGTTAGGCAATGAATATGCTTCAATACCTTATCAATATTACCGATAATACTTTCGTTCCAGCAATGATGATGGCATTACTGAGCGCTGCGATTATAAGATCCACGCCTCATCATATTAAAAAAATTATTTTGTTTGGTTTTGTATTGGGCTTTATTGCTGCATTGATTTATGCCATTTTAAAACGCAACACAGGGTTTGCTGTTCGTGAATATTATGATCTTGGCGTGATTATACCTTGGGTTATTATTGCTATACCGCTGATTGTTGCTATTTGCTTGCAAAAATCCACCCATAATCGAACTGGTAAATTCTTTTTTACAATGTTATTTGTGCTAAGTATTGGTTTAATAAGTGCACAGTCTTTACCTAATTTAATGCTCTATCCATTCGAATTTTCTGTCGGGATGGACTCTATTTTTAATAATGATTACTTGCTTAAATGGGTTGGTTATGGATTTGCTTTACTTATAATCTTGTTAACTGGGCTATTTACTTTCCGTATATGTGGACGATTATCGACAAAATTTATTTTTGCTATTACTTCACTGTCAATTATTATTTTCACTATTCAAAATAGTATTAATATTTTACAAATTTTAATTGTTAGGCGTTTTATTTCATCCCAACCATGGATGATGGAGTTGGTTATTTTTATTCTTGGTCATGTTAATTTCTTTATTTTTATTTTCATGGTAATAGTGCTTTGTTTAGCCATTGTTTTGTATATCAAATCAAAAACAACTTCGTTAATGGGTAATAACCCTGCTCAAATTCGTAAACTTAAAGCGCAATTACGTAGCGATAGAAGATCTGCCCTAATGATTGTGGCTGGTACAGCAATAACCGCATATACTGTGACGCGCGCACGTTACATTTTTGAAAAAGGCGTAGAACTTACACCGGCAGAGCCTATATCGCCTAATGCTGATGGCTTAATTGTTATCCCTCTCGATAAAGTGAACGACGGTAATTTGCATCGTTATGGTTATCAAGCAACAGATGGAACTTTAGTTCGCTTTATTATTATTAAAAAAAGCGATAATGCTTATGGTGTAGGTTTTGATGCTTGTGATATTTGTGGTGCAAGTGGTTACTACCAACGCGGTGATCAAGTCGTTTGTATTTTGTGCGATGTAGTAATGAACATTGCAACGATTGGATTTTCAGGAGGATGTAACCCAGTTCCACTTAAATACGAAATTATTAACGGCAACATGGTGATTCGTCCAGCTAACCTTGAAGCAGAGAAAAGCCGTTTCAAATAAAAGCGTATTAAAAGGAATATTGTATGTTTTGTAGAATGTTATTAAGTGTTTTAATTCGCCAAAAAAAGAAACTTTTTCTTATTGCCTTAACGGTTGCATTGGGTGTTTCGCTTGCTACTGCTATGTTAAACGTAATGTTTGATGTGGGGGGTAAAGTTAATCAAGAGCTAAAAGCTTATGGTGCTAATCTAAATATAGTTCCTCGTGGTAGTGCAGTAATTAGCGAAATGTATCAACTGGATAATAACGATAAACAGCAGGCGATACAGTATATTAAGCAAGATGATTTAGTCAAAATCAAGATGATCTTTTGGGCTTATAATATTGTTGATTTTGCCCCTTTCCTAACGACGCAAGCCACCTTTAACGATAAGCCGATTACAGTTGTTGGTACTTGGTTCAATAAACAACTTAATATTCCAACAGGAGATCAAGTTAATACCGGTATGTTAGCTATGAAATCATGGTGGACAATTGAAGGAAACACCATGACCGATGATAATTTGCAAGGAGCTATGGTGGGTGAATCTGTAGCCAAACAGTGGAATCTAAAGCTAGGCGATACGATAGATATAATTTCAACGAAAACAAACAAAAAGTTTACATTAACTATTAACAATATTTTTCATAGTGGTGGTGCTGAAGATACGCGGATCTATGTATCATTGCCTGTTGCTCAAAATATTGCAGATAAATCAGGACTGGTTGAACGTGTTGAGGTTAGTGCATTAACCACTCCAGAAAACGAATTAGCTCGTAAAGCAGCGCAAGATCCAAACAGTTTATCTAGAACAGAATGGGATACATGGTATTGCACTGCTTATATTAGCTCAATTGCATACCAGCTAGAAGAGTTAATGCCCGATGTGCGTGTGAAAGCTATTATGCAAGTTGCTGAGTCAGAAGGATCCATTTTACAAAAAACACAATTACTAATGTTATTACTAACTATCTTATCATTGATTTGTTCGGCGCTTGCTATTTCGAATTTGGTTACTGCTAACGTTATAGAGCGCAGTACCGAAATTGGTCTATTAAAAGCGCTTGGTGCAACTAATACAGCTGTTGCAATGCTAATATTAACTGAAATCTTTATTATTGCCTTACTTGGTGGATTTTTTGGTTACTTTATTGGTTTTGGTTTTGCGCAAATTATTGGTCATACAGTGTTTGGTTCTTTTGTTGAGCCTAAGATGATAATTATTCCTTTAGCCCTAATTATGGTGGTTTTAATTACTTTTTTAGGTAGTTTACCTGCATTACGTATTATGATGTTTTTGCGTCCAACTGATGTGCTACATGGTCGATAAGGTGAAAGGTAAGTCTCATGATCAATAAAAATAGGCGCTTTATAATTAAAACCGTGTTAAGTTCACTTATCCGACGCCGTTCTCGCATTGCCATTGCCTTGCTTGGCGTTGCTATTGGAGCAACGGTTCTTCTTGGTATGATCACACTTTGTTATGATATACCACGGCAAATGGGACAAGAATTCCGTTCTTATGGTGCAAATCTTTTACTACTACCAGCCAATAATCAATCAACGGTAGCAATGACAGAGGTTAATAAAGCAGTTACCTTTTTACCAGAAGATAAATTACTCGGTGTTACTCCATTTCGTTATAATTCAATTCGTAGTAATCAGCAACCTTATACTATTGTGGGGACCGACTTTAAACAAGTGGTAAAAACAAGCCCTTATTGGTCTATTGAAGGTTCAATACCACAAAATTCACATGAAATAATGATTGGTACTGATATTGCTAACTTTGCTAAATTAACCATTGGTAGCACTATGCCGATTTCCGGTAAATCCAAACAAGATTCTCGCTTTGATGAAGAACTTACCGTTACAGGTATTGTTAAAACGGGACGTTCCGAAGATAACTTTATTTTTGTTGATCTGCACGATTTAGAAGAATTACTTGAAGAAAGCGAGCAAGCCGAAATTGTTGAAGTAAGCATTGCCGCCACGGAAATAGAATTAAAACAGTACATTGAAAAAATAAAAAACCAAATGACAACAGTAGAACCTCATTTAATAAAATGGGTAACAAAGTCAGAATCATCTGTATTAGGCAAACTGTCCTCGTTACTCTATTTAGTTACTTTTGTTGTACTCGTTCTTACCATGATTTGTGTAGCTACCACTATGATGACCGTGGTAATGGAGCGTCGTAAAGAAATTGGTCTTAAAAAAGCGATAGGAGCCAACAATAAAAGTATTGCAAAAGAGTTTTTAGCTGAAGGATTAGTTTTAGGTGCTATTGGTGGCATTATTGGGGCTATATGCGGGCTTATCTTTGCTCAAATTATTAGTACCAATGTGTTTGGACGTTCAATTATTATTGAGTTTTATCTGATCCCAACCACTATCATTATCTCAGTGATAGTAACGGTAATTGCGTGTTTAATTCCAGTAAAACGTGCTCTTGAAGTAGAGCCTGCGTTAGTATTACGCGGTGAATAGGATATAAAGTATGAATATACTCGAAGTCAAAAATGTGTCTAAAATTTATGGTTCGCTTCATGCACTTTCTGAAGTGAATTTAACAGTTGAAGAAGGTAAATGGTTATCGATTATGGGACCTTCTGGTAGTGGTAAAACAACTTTGATGAATATCATTGGTTGTATGGATAAACCCTCACTTGGTTCAGTTATTTTAGACGGGCAAGATATTACTCAGCTTTCTTTGTCAGAATTAACCGAAATACGTCGAGATAAGATAGGTCTAATCTTTCAACAATTTCATTTAGTATCGTATTTAACCGCACTAGAAAACGTCATGCTTGCTCAATATTATCATAGTATGGTTGACGAAAAAGAGGCTATGCAAGCACTCGAACGTGTTGGGCTTGCTGCTCGATCTAAACACTTACCTCGGCAGTTATCAGGTGGTGAACAGCAACGTGTTTGTATTGCTAGAGCATTGATTAACTATCCCAAACTGATTTTGGCCGATGAGCCAACTGGTAATTTAGATGAAAGTAACGAAGCGATGGTCATGAATTTATTACATGAGCTGCACAAAGAAGGTAGTACCATTATTGTAGTTACTCACTCACTAGAAGTGTCAAAACATGCACAAACCACCGTAGTACTAGAGCACGGCAAAGTTGCACGTGTAATTGATAATTAATCAACTGAAGGTTGTTATATATGAAAAACCGTCTTATTTCATCAAGTATTTTTATTATTATTGGCGTATTAATTATCTTATTTCCATTATATATATTGCCAGTTTGCCCTCTTCCAGACGTTGTAAGCATGCCCGTTGATACATTGAATCACGCTAGTAGCGAGGTAGCACATAACGGGCATATACATAGTGGCACAGGAAAAATCATGAAATGTTTTTGGACAGCAAGAGCTGAAATTGGCATTGGTTGTTTAGTGATAGCCATTGGTGCATTGCTACTAATTAGCCGTACTGCTTTTGTGCGAATAGGATTAAGTATGGCACTTGCGTGTATTTCTTTATTAGCGGCAGCTATACCAACAATTCTAATTGGTGTTTGCGGTAATGAAATGATGCGATGCAATATGGGGTCTAAACCGGCGTTAGTTTTATTATCAGGTTTATTATTTATTGCCGCTGTTATTAACATCTATTACTTAAATAAAAGAACAAAAAATTGATAGCGTTTTGTTATCAAACAAAGACCACTCTTATCTTTACCAGATATAGGTATAACATTTAAATCCAACAAGCAGGAAAGTCAATATGCACGAAAAACCGATCACCATGGCAAATTTAGCATGGCGCAATATTCAGCGACGACCGTTTAGAAGTTGCTGTTTGATTGTCATCATTACGCTTTTTTCGGCGACGTTGTTTGGTGGAAGCATACTGATGAAAAATCTCAGTCTTGGTATTTCAGGCATGGCTAACAGGTTAGGTGCTGATATTCTTATTGTGCCTAATGGTTACGAAAAAAATATGGAAGTAGCCCTGTTGCGTGGTGAACCGAGTACGTTTTATTTAAAAGTAGACTTGATTGATAAAATAAAAGGTATTAAAGGTATTGATGCCATTTCACCTCAACTTTTTATTGCATCATTAAATGCAGGTTGTTGTTCGTCTAAAGTCCAATTAATTGGTTTTGAACAGCATACTGATTTTATTATTAAGCCTTGGTTACAATCACAACTTTCAGAGCCACTTACTGATAATCAAGTCGTTGTTGGTTCTAAAATTAGTTCTGATGTGGGCGATGAAATCTTATTTTTTAATCATCCTTTTAAAATTATTGCTAAAATGGATAGCACAGGGATGGGATTTGATACCTCTGTCTTTATGACTATGCCTGCAGCACAATCATTAATGAAAAATGCAAAATTAATTGAAGGAGATGTTGACCATTTTACTGATTATGCCTCATCGATTTTTATTAAGGTCAATTCAGATTATCAACCTAAAGATATTGTTAATCAAATTATGCCCAGATACGCTATTGACTATAGTATTGATTTTATTATGACCAAAGGTATGCTAAGTAATATATCTAAATGGTTAACTAGCTTTTCAACCATTGTATATAGCCTATCAGCTATTTTTTGGATTTTAGCCATTATTGTGATCTTTGTTATCTTTTCTTCAACATTAAATGAACGCAAGCGTGAAATTAGCTTATTACGGGTATTAGGCGCGTCACGGCGTGATTTAGTTAAAATGTTGCTTCGTGAATCTTTAATAATTAGTGAATTAGGCGGAGTTAGTGGCATTGTTATCGCCTCGGTATTACTTTATGCATTTAGTTTATTAATCTGCCAATCTATTGGTTTGCCGTGTGTAAATATCTTACTATTTGATGCATTATTATATGCAATTGTTGTTTTTATTCTTACGCTAATTATAGGACCTTTATCAAGTATCTATAGTGCCTTATCTATGACTAAATTTGATACTTATAGTACCCTTAGAGAGGGCGAATAATGTTACTGAATGTTAAAAACCTACGTAAAGATTACACAAGAGGGCAACAAACCTTTTCAGCTGTGAATAATGTTAGTTTTTCAATGGCAAAAGATGACTTTATATGCATTATGGGTAAATCAGGCAGTGGTAAAACGACTTTGCTAAATATGATTGCTGGTTTACTTACACCAACGCAAGGAAAAATCACTATTAATAATACAAATTTGTTTGATCTTAATGATCAGCAAGTATCTGCTTTTCGCAATCAGCATATTGGTTATATTCCTCAAGGTAGCAGTTTGCTACCTAATTTAACAGCAATTGATAATATTCGCCTGCCTTTTTATTTAACCAAGCGAGAAAACCAAAATCCCTTAAATGAAGCTAAGAGGTTGCTTGAAAAAGCTAAAATAAGTCACTTGCAAGATGCATACCCAGCTAATATGTCGGGCGGTGAAATGCGCCGTATTGCAATATTGAGAGCACTGATTTGTAAACCACAAATGATTATTGCTGATGAACCAACAAGTGATCTTGATGAAGAAAGCGCAACTGAAATCATGCAATTACTGTCTGAAATTCATCAACAAGGTACAGCGTTATTAATTGTCACTCATGATCATGATGTTGCCCGTTATAGCCAAAAAGTTATGAAAATGTCAGCAGGGCGATTTATTGATTAATGGGTTTATTTATTAACTGAATTGTTATATTAAAAGTGGATTACAACCCATTTCGATCATAATTTTATTGAGTTTTAATAATGGCAACCCAACTAATGAATTAATATCATCACCTTCAAGTTTATCAAACAGGGTGATGCCCAGTTCATCACATTTAAAACTGCCAGCACATTGTAGTGGCTTCTCTTTGCTAATGTAAGCATCAATTTCTGAATCAGTTAAATGCCGAAAAGTCACCTTAAATGGTTCGCAAATAGTGGTTTGTTGTTGTGTTTTGGTATTAATTACTGTCATACCAGTATAAAAATAGAAAGCTTTACCGCTGCTTTGTCGAAGCTGTTTACGGGCATTATCAATTGTATGCGGTTTGCAAACAATATTACCGTCTAATACACCAACTTGATCAGAGCCAATAATTAAACTATCAGCAAACTGCGTCGCTAATGATTGGGCTTTAAGTTTAGCTAACCGAACCACTAATTGCTTGGCTGATTCTCCAGCTAGCGGCGTTTCGTCACAAATTGGCGGTACGCACTCAAAAGGGATAGCTAATTTTTCGAGCACTTTTTTACGGGATACAGATGTTGATGCTAATATGATTCTCATATTAAATTCCTCTTATAGATCCAAGATGAAAGATGCGTATTAAATTCGATATGCCCATAATAATCAAAGGTCTGTTATGCAGTAGGATAATTGAACATGTTTGCCACTATTTTTCTTCACTTGTCTTAATTAATTTTTACTGATGCCTTGCCGTTGGTAACATTCATCCATAAAAAGGCTAGCTAGAATAAGTAATATATACAAAATCCGTTAAACAACTTGTAATGCTAATTCGCTTTTCATCATGTCAAGCTATTATAACCAATCTGGCATAATTTGAAATTGTATAGTATCAGTAATAGGAAGGCATTTTCCTAATGGCTATTGGCGATAAAACAGAATAATTTGTTCAAGTGTTGGTTTTATATTAAACCAATGAATGATCGTGCTCTCCCGCTATTAAACTAACAAAAAATATTTTACTTTTTCAAAAAAATTCTAGAATATTATTGTAATGTATTAAGATAGTTAACCATGAAAAGTAATTAAAGATTAAATTTAAAATTAGCATCATACTAATTCAATATTGCTAGTTGACAAAATAGATAGACGATAAATGCTTTAGTTTCTTAAGGGGATAATTATGTACAAACAGATTTTAGTTCCTATTGATGTATTTGAAGATGAATTAACTAAAAAGGTAATACCACATGTAGAGTGTTTAGCTAAATTGTCTAATGCCCATGTAATATTCTTTCATACATTGCCAGTCGCATCAGCTATTGTGAATGCGTTTTCTTTTGGTTTTGATGAATTTAAAGATAAAGCAACCATTGAAACTGAACAATGGTTAAATAACTTGATGGATTTGATAGATTTACCAAAAGAAAATCTATCCTTTTCGATAGCTTTTGGTAACCCACGGGACGAAATCCTAAATTTAGCGGAAGAAATGCAACCCGATTTAATTATTTTGGGATCTCGTCGCCCAAATATTGCTACGCATCTATTAGGATCAAATGCTTCAGGTGTAGTCCGTGGAGCTAAAACATCGGTATTAGTAGTGCGTTAGCGTCAAAAATAACCGCATATTATAAAATAACAAACGTTTTTAAATGATTTTTAAAGATCAAATTAGCTTTATTTCTGAATTTAAAAATCTGAATGCCTCTTTGGTTATTGGTTTAACTGATTTTTGCTGTATCTAAGTTGTATAAAATTTTGATTCAAGGTTTTTTTATTGCCCAAAATGTAAAAACCCCATATCATTAACAAGATTTAATATTAGGAATTATTGTATGAAAAAATTATTATTTATAACCCTATTAAGCTTTATTTTAGGTGGTTGTAATTCAGTAAAATACAATTATGTTGTAGACAAAAAACAATTTAGTTATCCAGCATTAAATGTTATTACTAAAACTTTTGTTGGCGATGACATCGTAAGGCAAGGTACAGTAGCCGCAAGAGATGTGATCGAATTTCCTCATACTACGGTTATTAGCCGAATTGTCGATTATACTATACAAGCAGGGGAATATCCTAAAGTAGGTGAAGACGAAAATTATATGTTTTTTGGTTTGAAAGAGTTGAATTCAGGTGCTGCTGTGGGTAAATCGATTTTTGCTGATATTCCCGCTGGTATTAGAACAGATAAAAGAAATAACGATTTATGTATTATAACCACTAAAGGTGGATCGCTTTGTAACAGCAATATTATATTTTCTTACCATAAGAAAAAAGCTACCAATCAAAATACCTTCCAACAGGTATTAATTTATAATGGAAAAATAGGAAACAAAATTAATATCGCTTATAAAGAATTTAATGATGATTATGCTCGCCCTGCATTTTCGAATAATGTTGAATATGATTTATCAAATTCAAGAAATATCAGATACAAAGGCGTTGAATTAAAAGTTATAAGAGCAACAAATCAATATATTGAATACAAAGTACTAAGTAACTTTAATTTTAAATAACGAATCAATTCACGCATTTTTAAACCCTCATATGAGGGTTGTTGTTTTGATGAGTAAAATATTTATTTCGTTAAGTATTATTAGGTAAGTTTTTATGTTTACTTAAAGAAAATTACCTAACAATACAAAGTATTGAGCTTAATTAAGCTCCCAGACGTTTGGTAAAAATTACAATGATTGATGCTTAATAATAAAGCAACAATGTATTTGCTTGTTGCGTTTAAAATCCAGCGATAGCGTTTTATTGGTAATTTCTTGATAGACTAGCCCTAGGTTTTGCATACCGATACTATCCATTTTAAAACCACGCTTATTATTCGAAAAGATAATCGTTCCATTAGGGCGTAACAAGCGTTTTAAATCGGACATCAATTTTAGATGATCACGCTGAACATCAAAGGTATCGTTCATGCGTTTTGAATTTGAAAATGTGGGCGGATCGATAAAAATTAAATCGAATTGCTCATCAGCTTGAGATAAATAGAGTAAACAATCCGCCTGAATTAATCGATGTTTTTTACCTGTTAAACCATTTTGTTTTAAATTACGATCTGCCCATTCTAAATAGGTGCGAGACATATCAACCGTGGTGGTTGATTTTGCTCCGCCAAGTCCAGCATAAACCGTTGCACTACCTGTATAGGCAAATAGGTTTAGAAAGTCTTTTCCTGCACTCATTTCACCAATCATTTTTCGTGCTAAGCGATGATCTAAAAACAATCCTGTATCTAAATAATCGGTCACATTAACCCAAAATGTGGTTTTGCGCTGATTAATCGGGTATTCATGGACTAAAAAATAGTCCTGTTTTTGTCCTAGCTTTTGGTACTGCTGTTTACCTTTTTGCTTTTCTCTTGTTTTTAATACTAACTGATCGGCGGTAAGCTCAAGCACTGACATGGTGGCATTAATAATATCAAAAAGCCGTTGGCGAGTTTTTTGTGGATCAATGTTTTTCGGTGCTGCGTATTCTTGCATCACTATTTTATCTTTATAACAATCGATAGCGACATTGTATTCAGGCAAATCTGCATCATAAAGCCGATAGCATTCTAGTTGTTCTTGAGCAGCCCATTTTTCTAACTTTTGTTTATTTTTCCGTAATCGGTTAGCAAAATCAGTAGCCGGCATTGTAGAATTTGTGATTGCTTCTTCAGTGTTACGCTTGGCAATGACATAATTTTTTTGTATACAGTCGAGTGGTCCATTTTTTGCTTTGAATTGTCTTTCTGCTCTCATTTGTAAGCAATCTAACAACTGTGGTGCACCGCTAAATAATGATAATCGCCATCCACCAAAATTTTGTTTGATCTGTCGACCAAGTGCCGTATGCAAAGCAATAAGCGCTGGTTCGCTTTCTAAGCGTTCTCCATAAGGTGGATTACTGATGATCATGCCTACCGTTTCAGTTGGCAATGGATTGGTCAGTTGTGTCACATCTTGCATCGAAAAAGTAATTAAATCTTCCACACCAGCTTGAAGAGCATTTTGTTTGGCCCGTTCAAGTACTGTAGCATTATTATCATAACCGATAAATGGTGTGTTTGTTTTGGATACGTTATGCTTTGCGGTGAAAAGCAATTCATTCCACAATGTCGGATTAAAGCCTTTCCAAGCAAAAAATCCCCACTGTTTACGATGTAAACCGGGTGGGATTTTTGATGCAATCATTGCGGCTTCAATTAGTAATGTACCTGAACCACACATCGGATCGAGCAATGGCTCATTTGTTTTCCAACCAGAACGCATAATAATAGCTGCTGCTAGGCTTTCTTTTAGTGGGGCTCTACCTGTTTGTTCTCGATAACCACGCTCATGTAAACTATTACCACTTAGATCTAAAGATAGTGTGACACGGTTTTTATTTAAATAAGCATGAAGCCGAATATCTGGATCTTGCTTAGCCACATTGGGGCGTATGTTGGTATGACGTAAAAAGTGATCGACAATAGCATCTTTGATCTTTAGCGCACCATATTGACTATTACGGATAAACTCGTTTACGCCAACAAAATTAATCACGAAAGAGTTATCAACAGCAAAAATATCTGACCATTTAATATTAAACACACAAGAGTACAGATCCAAATCGCTATAGATGTTGAACTCGGCAATAGGTAGCAAGATGCGAGATGCTAAACGTGACCACAATAATGATTGATATAGCGTTTTTTCATCGGCATCAAAATAGACACCACCTTGCGCAATTTTACAATTAATTGCCCCAGTTTGTTCTAACTCTTTTTTTAATAACTCTTCAAGCCCGTGAGATGTACTGGCAAATAGCGTTTTCA
Source organism: Gilliamella sp. Choc6-1 (assembly GCF_001690385.1). Taxonomy (NCBI): domain Bacteria; kingdom Pseudomonadati; phylum Pseudomonadota; class Gammaproteobacteria; order Orbales; family Orbaceae; genus Gilliamella; species Gilliamella sp. Choc6-1. The sequence goes on along the minus strand of NZ_LZHI01000012.1, from coordinate 78,810 downwards.
TGCATAATCCACTTAACAATAAAATTGCTGGCATTATACCGGCTAATTGCAATAGTGGGAAATGAAGACAATTTTTTATTGTTGGTATTAAGGTTAAATTTTTGGTTTTTTCATTTTTTTAAGATAAAAATATCTATCGATAATCTTTTTTATATTAAAACATGACCAAGAAAGCCGTTTTTAACACGATTGTTTTGTCCTAATAACATATTTCAAAAAAATCAGCGATGCCTTTACGTCCATCCAATTTGATATCGCGATACTTTATAAGAAAACCCAACAATTTAATGTCTTTGATATTTTAATTACCTATATCATAATTATTGTTCTAAAATAGATTAATTTCGTCTTTGGCTTCATAGCCCAATAGATTGGTAAGTGAACATGTGTTTTCGGTAAACGAGATAAATATATCGGGGCTTTTTCAACTGAAAAGAGACAGTTAAATTAAGTGGCGTGTTGGCATTATTACCGGCGACAAAGGTAAAAAGGATATATTTACGTACAGTTTGCGGCACCTCAAACAATTCACATGTGGAAAAACATTAAATAATCGCGTCGGCGTTGTTGTTTTGTTTCTTGTCCTAATTTTTCATAATTCAAAACTGGTTAAATTGATGCAAATTTCTTTGTCTCTTTTGTCCCCCTCAGAATATAAATAATTCCTTGGTGTAAATGGAAAAATTGATTCAAAAATATCCGTATTATATTTAGTTTAGAAGCGGAATGCTATTAACCTACTGACTAAGTTCAAGGATTTTAATGGATTGAGATAAACCTTCACCATATAGCTATTGCCAAATTTTGGTTTGTAATTAATAGGCAAATTTCCTAACAAGCATTGCCAGCCAGATTCAGAGCAATTAATGGTTTGCAAATCGTTATCAACAATTAATGCAGCGAGTGCTCGATTTTGCCTACCTAATAGGCTACACATCATTAATGTTGGCATTGCCAACTAATACATACAGATCATCAATAGTGGTTAATTTGCTATGTACATAGATTTATTTGGTGACAGTGCGAGTGCGGTAGCCTAACAGCTCAAATTAAGTAAGATAACATATTTGTTATACTCTTTTAACTCTATTTTTTGTATTCTTGGTCCATTTTATCGTAATAGATAGGGTCCAATTTTGCCAATCTTTATGTGGTATTTTATTTTTAATCAGTTGTTAATAAATCTATAAATGTTTGCGAATGCGGCTAAGAAAACTATCATGACAAACTACAATAGTTTGTACGGTTTGATGAATGGTAGCCATAATATATTCTGTATTTAATAATTCTTCGGGATATACAGGTATAGTTATATAGACATGAAAAGGTTCAGGCTTAAAGGAAAAAATTACACTGGCAAATTTATTGCTTAATGTTTGAATAATTTTATTTTCAGGCAAGCTATCAGCTGTATTAGATAACAGTGTTGTTGCTCAAGGTTTCAATGGCATTTCTGTTATTGTTGCCTCTAATAGTTCATTATTTAATGGATTATTATAAGGGTGCTATATTCAAAAATAACAAATTTATTTTCCAGATAAATATCAGATTGCGGCTTCGATGAAAGATGCTTTTAAAAGATAAGCTGTTTATAGATAATTTTTGCATGTTATGGTTATAGCCTGCTTTGCTATCTGAATTATATTTAGTATCAATATTTATATTAAGTTAAGGTGATTAACAGACATGTTGGCTTTTTCAAAAGATCGATTGCTTGGAATGTAATAATTGTAATGTCACTACCTTATAAGAAAGTAAATTGTTTTCCGAGAATAGCGCAAAATAAAGAGAAGGGAAACAAAGTTTTTATCTTTAAACAGCTAATTATTAAAGAACTGCTAGAATAAAGTACAACGATTCATTGAGTCGCGTTTTTTAAGTGTTTAAATTTTTTCTATTCAGTTAAATCCTTGAAGTTCACTGAATAGAAAAATTATGATAGAACCTTTGTTACACCATAGCTAGTGATAGTATCAAAAATACTACACTTAGTTTAAACTTTGTTAGTTAGATTTTATTGGTCGTTTCCAATCAGCAATTTGTCTTTGTTTTACACGACTAACCACCAATTCGTTCTCATTCACATTATTGGTAACCGTTGTTCCTGCTGCAATAGTTGCCCCTTTACCCACTTTTACAGGTGCAATTAATTGCGTATCAGAACCGACAAACACATCATCTTCAATAATAGTTTTAAATTTGTTTGCACCGTCATAATTACAGGTGATGGTGCCTGCACCTATGTTGACGTTACTACCAATTTCGCTATCGCCAAGATAGCTTAAGTGTCCCGCTTTGCTTGCTTGGCCTAGATGTGCTTTTTTTAATTCAACAAAGTTGCCAACATGGGCTTGTTCATCAAGCTGTGAACCAGGTCGTAGACGGGCGAAAGGCCCGATAGTGCACTGTTTAGCGATAGTTGAATCTTCAATAATGCTATACGGACTGATTGTTGAATTGTCATCAATTGAGCAATTTTTTAAGACACAGCCTGCACCAATAAATACGTTATTGCCTAGTTTGACATTTCCTTCAATAATTACATTACAATCAATCGTAACATCTTTACCATGCGATAGTGTGCCTCGTAAGTCAAAGCGATTTGGATCAAGTAGTGTTACACCAGCTAGTAATAAATTCTGAGCTTGCAGTTGTTGATATTGCCTTTCTAACATTGCCAATTGCAGGCGATTATTAACACCTTCAACTTCAAATTGTTGAACTGGGTGTGAGGTTAAGATTTCATAACCATCTTGATGCGCAAAAGCAATAATATCGGTTAAGTAGAATTCTTTTTGTGCATTATTGTTGGTTAAAAGTAATAACCAATTTTTCAATAATTTTCCATTAACTAGCATTATACCGGTGTTAATTTCGTTGATTTTTTGTTGCTCTGATGAAGCATCTTTTTGTTCAATAATAGCAACAACTTTGCCATTTTTGCGTTCAATGCGCCCATAACCAGTTGGATCTTTAAGAATAACGGTTAATAAAGCGATACCTTGTTGAGGTTTATTAGCAATTAAAGTTTGTAGTGTTTGAGCCGATATGAGTGGGGTGTCACCATATAAAATTAAGATATCTTCGTCATCTTGAATGTAAGATATGGCTTGTTGTACAGCATGGCCAGTGCCGAGCTGTTCAGCTTGATAAATGAGCTGAACATTTTGATCTTTAAGCGCTTTTTCAAGTTGTATTTTGCCATGCCCATAAACAATATTGATATGATTAGTATTAAGTTGTTGAACTGTATCAATAACATGTTGTAACATCGGTTTAGATCCGATTTTATGTAAAACTTTAGGAATGTTGGAATACATTCGTGTGCCTTTTCCTGCCGCCAAAATAATAGCACTCAGTTTTGGTGGTGAAATTGCCATAATTGGTTCCGAACTGGTTAAATTAACTTAACACTATAATCAAAAATTTTAATAAAATCATCCTTATTTTGTTACTTTTTTGATAAAAAAGTATTATTAGAATTGAACAAGTGTTTTTAAGAAGGAAAAATGATGAGCACTGCAATAAAAGTTTTATTACTCTATACAACTCATGAGAAGCAAACGCTTAAAATTATGAAACGCATAAAGAAACAAATAGAAGACCAATGTGATTGTGATGTGATCGAGCTTTTACCTAATACAAAAATCGATTTATCAAAATATCAATCCGTCTTATTAGGAAGTTCTATTCGCTATGGTTTTTATAGTAATGTGATGAAAAAGTTTATTAATGATAATTCTCAAGAATTAAATCAAATTAAATCAGGTTTTTTTGGAGTAAATATGGTTGCAAGAAAACCTAATAAAAATACTCCTGAAACTAATTTATATACTAAAAAATTTTTAGCTAAGATTGCTTGGAAACCAACTTTAACAGCAGTATTTGCGGGCGCTTTATATTATCCACAATATAACTGGTTCGATCGTAATATGATCCGTTTTATTATGTGGTTAGGCAAAGGGGATACCGATGTGACAAAGCCTGTTATTGAATACACAAATTGGGAAAAGGTAGATGAATTTGCGTATCAATTTTATACACAAATAGCAAATTAATCTAAAAACTTTAACAAAAAAATTCAATATTTTTCTGATTTTTTCAAGTTATAAAGTTCTTTTTAATAAACTTTGTGATATAGATCAACATTTCAACTAAAAAGGTGTACAATACTGCGCCTAAAGAATCTATCTCCTAATTGGGATTTTAATTGTGATTGAAAATTTAAGAAATATAGCCATTATTGCCCATGTTGACCATGGTAAAACTACTCTGGTTGATAAATTGTTAAAACAGTCAGGTACGCTTGATAACCTACGTGGCGATGACAATGAACGTATAATGGATTCGAATGCGCTTGAAAAAGAGCGTGGTATTACCATTTTAGCTAAAAATACCGCAATTGATTGGAATGGTTATCGAATAAATATCGTTGATACACCAGGGCATGCTGATTTTGGCGGTGAAGTTGAGCGTGTTATGTCAATGGTTGATTCGGTATTATTGCTTGTTGATGCAATGGATGGACCAATGCCTCAAACCCGTTTTGTAACGCAAAAAGCATTTGCTTATGGTTTAAAACCGATTGTCGTTATCAATAAAGTAGACCGACCAGGAGCTAGACCTGATTGGGTGGTTGACCAAGTGTTTGATTTGTTCGTTAATTTAGGGGCGACTGATGAACAGTTAGATTTCCCTATCGTTTATGCTTCTGCATTAATGGGTATTGCGGGCTTAGAACATGAAAATATGGCTGAAGATATGACGCCACTATTTGAAGCGATTGTTAAACATGTTGAACCACCAAAAGTTGATTTAGATGGTCCATTCCAAATGCAAATTTCACAACTTGATTATAATAATTATGTTGGTGTTATTGGTATTGGACGAATCAAACGTGGTCGTGTTAAACCAAATCAACAAGTGACTATTGTTGATAGTGAAGGTAACAAACGTACAGGTAAAGTAGGACAAGTGCTAGGTCATTTAGGCCTACAACGTTATGAAGCAGAAGTTGCTGAAGCCGGTGATATTATTGCATTAACAGGTCTTGGTGAGCTCGGTATCTCAGACACGATTTGTGATAATAGTTGCGTTGAAGCTTTACCAGCGCTAACTGTTGATGAACCAACAGTAACTATGTTCTTTAATGTTAATAGCTCACCATTTGCTGGTAAAGAAGGTAAATTTGTGACATCGCGTCAAATTCTTGAGCGTTTGAAAAAAGAACTTGTACATAATGTAGCACTTCGTGTTGAAGAAACACCTGACCCCGATGCCTTTAGAGTATCTGGTCGAGGTGAATTACACTTGTCAGTGTTAATTGAAAATATGCGCCGTGAAGGCTATGAGTTAGGGGTTTCTCGTCCTAAAGTTATCTTTAGAGAAATTGATGGTAAAAAACAAGAACCATTTGAACAAGTTACACTTGATATTGAAGAGCAGCATCAAGGTTCAGTAATGGAAGCACTAGGTTTGCGTAAAGGTGATCTAACAAACATGTTACCAGATGGTAAAGGCCGTGTGCGTTTAGATTACGTCATTCCAAGCCGTGGACTTATCGGTTTCAGAACTGAATTTATGACGATGACTTCAGGTACTGGTTTACTTTACTCTACTTTTAGCCATTACGATGATGTTCGTCCAGGTGAAATTGGTCAGCGTAATAATGGTGTAATGATTTCAAACGGTACAGGTAAAGCATTGGCTTATGCGCTTTATGGCTTGCAAGACCGTGGTAAATTATTCCTAGGTCATGGTGCTGAAGTTTATGAGGGTCAGATTATTGGTATTCATACTCGTTCAAACGATTTAACTGTTAACTGTTTAACGGGTAAAAAATTGACTAATATGCGTGCATCTGGCACTGACGAAGCAACAACACTTTCACCACCAATTAAAATGTCATTAGAACAAGCGTTAGAGTTTATTGACGATGATGAATTAGTTGAAGTAACACCGTTATCTATCCGTCTTCGTAAACGTCATTTGACGGAAAATGACCGAAAACGTGCATTTAGAAGTGGTAACAAAGACTAATTAATATTTGTTCTATCGTAATATGAAAACCTCGCTATTTAGCGAGGTTTTTTTTGGCTTTTACTCTAGCAATGGCATCGGCGATAGACTGTTTTCGGTCGATCGATGTGCTAGTTTTGTTTGCCATCGGTGTGGTCCGAGGAAACAAAATTGTTGGCGGCACCAATTGGTTGTGATTTAATCGCTGTTGCTTTTTCTCAGTTAGCGCTAACTCTTCTGATTCACTTAATACAGTGCCTAAAGTGCTTAATGTAATACAGTCTGTTGGACAGGTATTAATACAATTACTACACGAAGTACATAACTGTGGCAAAATAGTGTGTAATACTTGCTTACTGCCCACTATAGCATCGGTTGGGCAAACACGAATACATTTGCCACAGCCAATACAGTTTTCTTCGTCAATAAATGCTTTATATTGTTCTTGGGTTTGCATAATTACTTCTTGCATTAACTTAAACCTACAATATTACCATCTTTGTCAATATCGATTTGTCTATAAGCAGGATTAGTACCTAGCCCAGGCATGGTCATCACATTACCCGCATAAACACGAATAAAACCAGCGCCGGCAGATATCGCTAAATGACTGATATCGACATCAAAATCGGTAGGAATATTTTTTAAGTTTGCATCAGCACTAATTGACATTGGCGTTTTAGCAATACAAAGTGGCAAATGATCCAGTTTTAATTCTTCGATCTCTTTGATGTTTTCCAGTGCAGTGGCTGATAAATTAGCCTTGTTAGCACCATATTTTTTTACCATGGTTTGAATCTTATCAGCGAGAGGCATATTATCAGGATAAGGCAATTTGATTTCACTTGGCATATCACATGCTTTAATAACATGTTTTGCTAATTTTTCAGCGCCTTTACCGCCTTGAGTAAAGACTTCGCTTACTTCACAGGCAAATGCACCTTGTTCAATCGCATATTTTTGTAAAAACGCTAATTCTTCTTCACTGTCGTGTGGAAAGCGATTAATAGCGACAATTACTTGTAAGCCATAACTTTTGGCATTGTTAATATGCCATGCTAAATTAGCTGCACCAATTTCCAGTAATTCAACGTTGGGTTCTGAAATTTCTTTCGGAATAGCTTGCCCCGGTTTAATATTATACTTACCGCTATTGGATTTTAGGCTTCGCACCGTTGCAACCAATACCACACACGAGGCTTTGATGCCGGATTGGCGGTATTTAATATTAAAGAATTTTTCCATGCCCATATCCGAACCAAATCCTGCTTCGGTCACAACATAATCGGCAAGTTGTAACGCAATACGATCAGCAATGACAGATGAATTGCCATGGGCAATATTAGCAAAAGGACCTGCATGAATTAGTACTGGTGTATGCTCAACAGTTTGCATTAGGTTTGGATTAATGGCATTTTTAAGTAATACCGTCATAGCACCTGCAACTTCAAGTTGTTCAGCAGTAATGGCTTCGCCTTTCGTATTATAAGCAAGAATAATACGACCAATACGTGCACGCATGTCGTGTAAATCTGAAGCTAATGCCAAGATTGCCATAAGTTCTGATGCCGCAGTAATTTCAAATCCATCTTGGCGTTCAACACCATTAAAGCCACCACCAACACCAACTATAATTTTACGAAGTGCACGATCATTATGATCAATTGCCCTTTTCCAAACAATGCGATTAACATCAATATTTAAACGAGGCAAACCAGTTTGTGCGGTAAATTCATCGCCTAAACGCTCTTCATGATAAAGGCGTGAATCTAATGCGGTCGATGCCAAATCATGCGCCGCAGTAATTGCATGAATATCACCTGTTAAATGTAAATTTAATGTTTCCATCGGTAATACTTCAGCTTGCCCCCCCCCAGCAGCGCCACCTTTAACCCCAAATACAGGACCTAAACTGGGTTGACGGATACAAGCGATTGCTGACTTACCAATATAATTTAATCCCTCACTTAGCCCGATAGTATTAACTGTTTTACCTTCACCAAGTGGAGTTGGCGTGATAGCAGTAACTAATACCAATTTACCTTCAGGTTTGTTTTGGTTTGTTTTAAGAATGGATAAATCGACTTTTGCAGCATGTTTGCCATAAGGTAGGACAAATTCTTCGGGAATGTTGCATTGTTTAGCTATTTCGGTAATTGGTCGTAAAGACATATTTTTCTCATATAACTGTAATTTGGGCTATCAGTATAAATAATTTGATTTGCCGAATAAAGCGACAATTATATCTTTATTGATTTTCGGCACAACTTTCAATTATCTTGTTATAATAACTAAATACATTCAATTAAAGTATATTTCATCAAAGGGTAATAATTAAATGAATTGGTTTTCTATGTATTCACTTTTCTTAGCTGAAACAGTAACAGTGGTTATAGCTATTCTAGCCGTGCTTATTTTTATATTAAGCCAACGCCGTAAGTCCATAACAGCGGCAGGGCGTTTATCAGTTAAAGATATTAGCCAAGAATATGAGCAAGCCAAAGATGATATGTTAATGTCAAGTATGGACGAGCTAGAAGCTAAACTGTTTATGAAAGATCTTAAAAAACAGAAAAAAAATGAGAGAAAGCAAGCGAAATTAGCAGCTAAACAAAAAAAGAAACAAGATAAAAAACAAGAAAAATCTGCCGAACAAACATCGTCAGATAATGTAGTTAAACCAGTAGAAAGTAATACAAACCAACAAGTAAAACCTAAATTATTTGTATTATCTTTCAATGGCAGCATGGATGCACACGAAGTTGAAGAATTACGCCAAGAAATTACTGCTGTATTAGCTGTTATTAAGCCTGAAGATAAAGTTGTCATTAAGCTTGAAAGTCCAGGTGGTGTTGTTCACGGTTATGGTCTTGCTGCATCGCAATTATTACGGTTTAGACAGCGTGATATACCTTTCACTGTAGTGGTTGATAAAGTTGCGGCGAGTGGGGGATATATGATGGCTTGTACCGCTAACAAAATTGTGGCAGCACCATTTGCAATTGTCGGGTCAATTGGTGTGGTTGCGCAGATCCCTAATTTTAACCGCTTACTCAAAAAACATGATGTAGACATTGAATTACAAACGGCAGGCGCTTATAAGCGTACATTGACTATGTTTGGTGAAAATACCGAAGAAGGACGTCAAAAATTCAAACAAGAATTAGAAGAAACTCACCTTTTATTTAAAGACTTTGTTAAAGAGTATCGCCAAAATGTCGATATCGAACAGGTTGCAACAGGCGAACACTGGTTTGCAACACAAGCTAAAAATAAAGGCTTAGTTGACGAAATTAGCACTAGTGACGACTTTATTTTATCTCACTTAGAAACACATAAAATTATCTCAGTCTGTTATCAACGTAGGCAAAGACTATCGGAAAGAATTTCGAAGAACGTGATAAAAAGTGTAGAAAGATTATTTTTTAGACAAGAAAACGGGCTGTAATAGTCCTTTTTTGTGATGAATGTCAACTTTTTAATTGATTTTTTGAGCTAATTATACTGATAGTTATAATTAGCTACCTTTTATCGTTATAGTGTTGATTAGATTAAAGTCGTTTGATGATAATTGAAGTATTTATCCCCCCAAATGCAAAATTGTTGGTTTGAAAATACTCAATATCTAAATTTCGACCGGTTCCTATTATATAGTCAAGCTCACCACATGCTGGATCAATATTATTTAGGTTAATTGTTGGATTGAACCAACCTGAGTGCATCATTTCAAGTGTTAGCCAAGCTTCTAATGCCCCACATGCACCAAGAGTATGACCGAAATAACTTTTTAACGATGAGATAGGTGTTTGATTACCAAATATTTCAGAAGTTGCATTACTTTCAGCTATATCACCGCGATCGGTAGCTGTACCATGAGCACTGATGTAACCAATATCCGCTGGTGATAAATTAGCTTTTTTTAACGCTTGTTCGATACATAGTTTCATTGTTTCTTTACGTGGTTGAGTAATATGGCTTGCATCACAATTTGTCATAAAACCGACTATTTCACCATATATTTTTGCTCCTCGTGCTTTTGCATGCTCGTATTCTTCAAGAATTAAAGCACCAGCTCCTTCACCAATTACCAAGCCATCGCGATCTTTGTCAAATGGACGAGGAGAGCTTTTAGGATTATCATTCTGTTGACTGGTAGCAAATAAAGTATCGAAAACGGCTGCTTCTGAAGGACATAACTCTTCTGCACCACCAGCTACCATTGCTGTTTGTATACCGTATTTGATGGCTTCATAAGCATAACCAATTGCTTGACTACCTGATGTACATGCACTCGACGTTGTAATTAAGCGGCCTTTTAGACCAAAAAATAATCCTGTGTTTACCGCTGTCGTGTGAGGCATCATTTTTATATAAGTGGTTGCTGTAATATTATTGGTATTTTTGTCATTTAACATAGCACCAAAGGCGGCTACTTGGTCAGTACTTCCTGTTGATGAGCCAAATGCAATTCCTGTATCGCCATTAGTTATGATTGGGTCATCTAATAATCCGGCCTTTTCAAGGGCAATTTCTGTGGCTTTTGTTGATAGTAGAGAAACACGTCCCATTGAGCGTATTTTTTTTCGTGTGTAGTGCTCAGGTATTTCAAAGTTGTCAATAGGTGCACCTAACTTAGTGTGCAAACCTTCATAAACTTCCCATTCTGGCATATACCTTACAGCATTTTCTAATTTTTTTAAGCTTGACTCAATACTATTCCAATCATTACCCAAGGAGGTAACTCCCCCCATTCCAGTTATGACAACTCTTTTAGTCATATCATTCCTCCATTGATTGAAATTACTTGTTTGGTTATATATCCTGACAAATCAGACATTAAATAACTAGCCAGACCTGCTACTTCATCCACTTGTCCCATGCGTTTTAATGGGATCATTTTCATTGCTTCTTGTAATGCAATAGGCTCCATATCTAAAATGCCGGTATCAATTAAACCTGGAGCAATACAATTCACGGTTATTTTTCGCTTAGCTAGTTCAAGTGCCAATGCTTTACTTGCACCGATTACTCCCGCTTTTGCTGCGCTATAATTAACTTGGCCACGGTTACCCGCTATCCCTGACACTGATGAGACGATAATGATTCTTCCGCCACTACGTAGCCCTATCATTGGCATTACACAAGGATGTAGTACATTGTAAAAACTGTTGAGATCAGTATGGATAACTTTAGTCCAATCATCTTCAGTTAAAGAAGGAAAAGCGCCATCTCGAATAATACCAGCATTGTTGATAACACCATAGTAAGCACCATATTGTTCTATATCGGCGTCGATATTTTGTTTGCACTGTAAACGATTGCTCACATCAAATTGTATTAATCGAGCTGTTCCACCTGCCTGTTCAATGATATGTTGTGTTTCTAGTGCACCTTGTTTATCACTATGGTAATGGACAACAATATCAAACCCATCTTGCGAAAGTTTACAAGCAATAGCTTTACCAATTCCTTTACTTGCACCAGTTACAAGGACTGTTCGTTTCATTATTCTTCTTCTCCTAATCGTGTTTTACCAAATAATTGATCAAGTTCTGATAAAGTTGGTTCGTAAACATTAAGTTTACTTGTCGCTACACATTGTTCATCAATCATTATATTACAGTCAAAATTGGCTAATCTAGCATCGTTAAGCACTAAATTAGTATGTATCATTAAGCGACGATTATGAGGGAAGTTTTGTAATGTTGTTTTTATTGATCGTCCACCTAATAGCATTCCTAAAACTGGTTTACTATTCTTCATTAAGCCATAGTATCCATTCCATACGCCAATTGTTTGAGCCATTAATTCAATGGCGTAAAAATTAGATAACGAGTAATCGCTATTTAAAAATGGTGCTAAAACGCTGGTTTTGCTTACTTGTACACTACAAATACATTGTTCATCTGTGATTAGATGAACCTTTTCTATCATTACCATAGGACTTTCATGTGGTAAATAATAATTTGCTGGAGAATATCGCATTATATTTTTCCAATAATAAGTGATGAGTTGTTACCACCAAAAGCAAATGAATTTGACATTATAATTGGGGTTTTTAACATCATGTTTTCAGTAACTATGTTGATTTCATCAAGATTTTTATCAAATGCTGATTTTGAAAAATCTTGCTGTGGTAAATAAATATCTTGATCTAATAATAGGTAACTAATAGCCAATTCTGTTGCCGCTGCACTACCTAAAGTATGCCCCGTTAAGTGCTTTGTTGAACTACAGGGAGCCAAGTTTGGGCTAAATAACCTATATACCGCTTTACTTTCAGCAAGATCATTTAATATGGTTGCTGTGCCATGTAAATTAATGTAACCAATATCATTTAAGGATAGATTTGCATTATCTAATGCTGCTCGCATGGCTTTTTCTGCCCCTAACCCTTCAGGGTGAGGGGAGGATATATGATAAGCATCAGACGATTCCCCCGTTCCTAATATTGCATAATCACTTGTTTTTTTATTAGTCAGTAAAAATATAGCACTAGATTCTCCAATGTTTATGCCATTACGGCTTTCTGCAAAAGGCATACATGGAGTGGTAGAAAGTGATTCAAGCGCATTAAAGCCATTAATTGGCATTCTTGCTAAACTATCGGCGCCACCAACAATTGCTGCATCAACTAACCCTGCTTCAATCAATCTTTTTCCACTAATGATCGCCCTTGCACTTGAGGTACAAGCAGTTGATATTGTGTAGCTTGGGCCTTTTAATTCAAGTAATGCCGTTAAGAAACATGAAGGATCTCCTAATTCTTGTTGATTATAGGTGAAAGAAGAAGCACTGTTTTGTGTTTGCAAATAATGTTTTACATTTATATCCCCTTCATGAATCCCTGAAGTACTTGTACCCATAATAATAGCAATTCGTTTATGACCATACTGTTTAATAGCTGATTCAATTTCTGATTGAATTTGTAAGTAAGCAGCATAAAGTAATTGGTTGTTGCGTGTTACGTATTTTTGCAAGTGTTCAGGGATGCTAGGTAAATTAGCATTAACTTTTCCTAACCAAGTTTTCTGACCATCTAGTAGCCAACCCTCTTGTTCAATTAAGCAATGTTGAGCACAATAGTTTTTAGTTAAACCCTGCTTAATTTCAGTTAAATTATTACCTAAAGAATTAATTGCACCAACGGCAGTAATATAAACCATTTTAATTTGTGTCCATGCTTTGTATTGTAATTTGATAACCAAATATGTGATGTTCAATTTGAATAGGTTTTCTAATATGCTCTGATGCTTTTTCAGTATAAGTAATATCAACGATAATTTGTTGTTTATCATCGCTTAGTGTTCTATGCAGATCTCTATCAACAAGCTGCCAACCTTGAGGTAACACAGTTTGCCATTCTGAAATCGGTAAGATACTTAACATAATATCTGATAATACTTGTTCAGGCGGGGGGAGCTCTTTAACAAAGATATTATTTTTTGAGTTAATAAGCTCACCATTATATTCAATTTCAAAAAGCCGAATACCAAGAGCTGAAAGACCAACAACTTTTAATTGATTATCGTTTACATCAACTAAAGTAATGATTGAATTTTCCTGATCATTATATTTAAACTTTAATAGCTGTTGATCATGATAATTTTGTTTCAAATTGATCATTGGGAGGTTAATTTTAACTTCTTTCGTTAACCATGCTTCTGATTGAGTTTTGGTTGCACAAGCTGAGACAAGCATTGTTAACAAAAATAAAATTAATATCGTAAATCTTTTCATCCTTAATTACCTGATTATTATTTATTTTAATACACTGTATATTTTTTTATGGCTAGTGGAGCAAATAAAAAAGCGGCAAGAATACCACTGGTTAGCACTAGCCCAAACCCCATGATTGCATTTGTATGACTTATTATAAGTAATCCAAAAGACAATAAAGTTGTTAATGCCGCCATTGTTACAGCTAATAAAGCACTTCGAGTTTGGCTTTTATAATTACTTAAAAAGAGACTATAATCTATACCGATGCCAATGACAAGAATGAGTGCTAACATCGAAAATAAATTAAGTGCTTGATTGATAATACCATGTACAGAAAGTGCAATACCGATTGATAATAATGTTGGTAGCACACTTTTTAATGCAGTTTTTAAACCATATTTACGATTGTGGAAAACAAAACATGAACATATTATTACTACAGCCCCAGTAAGTAGTTGGGATAGATGAATTCTGTAGTTAGTAAACATATTATTAAATTCAGTACGACGATCTAACCAATAAACTCCTTTATTTTCATAAGATAATTCCCTGATTTTATCTAATTTATTTATACCACTGATTGGAATAAGTGTGGCGCTTTTGCCATTTTTTCGCGTTAACCAAAGTAGTTTTCTACCTTGGCTAATTTCACTATTTTCCCATAATGTTGGTGTAATAAGGGTTTTTGTGTCGTTCAAATTTAGTAATTGAGTTTCTATGCCAATTTGTTTAAGTGAAGATATTATTTCAGGCATGTATTGATCGACTAATTCTATATTCTGTTGCTGTTTTGCAATGGACGGTAAATTTATGGATTGATATTGTTTAAATAAACCAGCTTGTTTTGCTTGTTCTAATTTCGGTAAAAATTGTTCCAATCGCTGTAATGTCTGTTCTGCTGTATCACCAAACACAATGAACCATTTTTGATCTGTTGTTTGATGCGTTATATCTATAATAGCTTGTTCTTCTTTTTGTAGTTGAACAGGCAAAGCTTGTAGTTTACCTATATCATCATCTATAGTTAGGTTGTTTATACCATATCCTATAAATATTATTGCTGATAATATCATTGACCATTGAACGCCTTTATTTTGCCAAAGATTAAGCCAAAAGGTCAAAAACTGAGATGCCACATTTTCGCGAGCAGGTAATTTGGGGGTTAAGAAAGGATACCAAAAAATAACAGTTAGAAATGCACCTATTAATCCAAATATAGCAAAAACTGAAAGCTGCTTTAATCCTGGAAATGGTGCTATTAATAAAATTAAGTAAGCAATAAGGCTTGAGCATAAAGCAATAGTTAATGTTACTAGCAATTTTTTTAAGCTAACATAGGTTGAATCTTGATTACCATGTAATAATCGCTCAGTTAGATAATGTAATGAGTAATCAATTGTAATGCCTATTACACTGGTGCTCATAACTAGCGTCATGACATGGATTTCACCAAAGATGGTTAATACAGCTACTGCACCGCAAACTATACCTATAAAAATGGATAATAGTGACAGCAAGATTGGTATAACAGATCGGAATACTATAATAATTAATATAATGATACCAATTATTGATAAACTGCCTATTGTTGAAATATCTTCTTTAGCAGCTAAACTTGCATTATCGCTATAATATAATACGCCGCGTTTTAAGATTTCTGTATCTGGCCACTTAGCTTTTAATTGCTCACTAAGTTTATTTAGTTGCGTAACAATTTGGTGTGATTGTTGCATATTAAACGATGAGCCATTTAATTCTGCATAGATCATGTACCACACATTACCTTGCTGATCTTGGCTTGATAACCAGCCATTTTTGACGGTTAGGCTACCTGTGTTGCCAAGTTGATTTAATTGCGATGAGCGCGTTAAGAGAAGTGGATCGCTATTAAGCTCTTTTGCGCTTACACCACTAAATGGTGAATATATTTGGCTTTGAATCCAAGCAAACTGTTTATGAGCTTTAAGTCGTTCGATCGTTTTTTCATCCATAAGTTGATAACGATATTGATAAGCAAATATCCCCCAGTTTTGTTGAAATTGCTCATCCATAAGCCCACTGATTCTGTGGATAAATGGTTGTTTATTTAGATTTTGATACCACCATTTTACTGATTCTAAATTATTAGGATCGGCAGGTTTAATTAACCATACTAATTGTTTATCAAGTCTGTCTTGAAATCCATTGATAAACTCCATAGGAACATTGTTTGTTTGCTCTTGAGGAAGCAAAGATAATACGCTGCTATTAATCTTACTATTAGAAAAAAGATAAGATGCAGTTAGCAGTAAACAAACTACAGTAATAAGCCATACAATAGCACAATTTTTTAATTTTTTTATATTATTATTTGAATAATGATTGTTCATGTTGTGCTAATTTCGTTGTTTGATGATTCAAAAATTCAAGGGTAGTTTTATCATGTTGCATATCATTTATGGTAATTTTTTCTAAATGTGTTGCTCCAATGAGTATTATTTGTTTAAAAATTTTATTTAATGGTGTTACTTTTGGGGTGAGTGTAAGAATCCAATGTTTATTTTGTTCAGATAATTCGATATCAAAATTAGTTTCTAGCATCTCTTTATCAGCAATAAAAAGACTTGTAAGCAAATTGTTAAACTGAAAGAGTTGGGGTTGGCTTTCAGCAGTGATGATTTGAGGTTTTTGATCTTCAATACTTTGTTCCATTCGTTTTGAATTTATCTTTAAGGTAATGACAAAAGGCGTTTGCTGTTGCCACCATAAACCTAAATCTTGGGATATTATCATTTTTCCAGTTGAATGTAATGGGTTTGGTAAACCATTTATATAGCGATATTGTATAAAATCAGCTCGCATAATTTTATTTTTGCTAAATTGCTGCTGAATATCTTCAAGTGTAATTGCTTGTGCAACAGTCGTAAAAAAAGCTATAAAAAAAGTTAATAAAGCGACTAAGTAATTTTTCATTTTAATAATCCGAACTGTTCTAAAAAAATTGTAGGTGTAACAAAACTCATCTCTTTCGTTGTCATGCATACAGCCACTTGAATGGTATAACCAGACGTTGTTTTTTTACCAGTTTTACTGTCCCTAATGGTATAGTTAATTTTTATTCGATTTTCATACTCTTCTAATTGAGCCGTAATTAGTAGAGTTTGTTCTACAAAAGTTGAATTAGTATATTTGATGCGAGCATCAACTATTGGCCAAATATATCCTGACTTTTGCATATCCATATATCCATAATTATATTTCTGGAATAATGCTTCTCTAGCTCTTTCAAAAAGTTTCAGATAATTACCATGCCAAACTACACCCATTGCATCGGTATCATGAAATGATGTTGTATATTCAATTGTTACACTGTGGTTAAAATTATTCTTCATCTTTATTATTACTTATGTGTATGTCATTTGTTTTAGGTTGAGTAAATTGCCAAAAGTCGTAAAAATTAAACCAATCGAGAGGCGATAATAGGCAATAATGTTCTAATCTTTTTGCATAATTTTGTATGATTAAATCAAGTTCAGCTTTACGGTTTTTTCTTGATATTTTTAATTTATCGGCAAAATGCTCAAAGTATATTTGAAAACGTCCGTTTGGTTTTAATCCCCAGGCTAAATAAACAGGAACACCTAAAGCTGAAGATAATATGAATGGTCCTTTTGGAAAAGGAGCTGGTTTGCCTAAGAAATCAGCCCAGCTTACTGATTCATCAAGCATTCTTTGGTGTGGATTGCTTGATGTTCTGTCACCAACAATCGCAACCCATTCGCCTTGTTCTAATTTTTGTTTAAGTAAAATTGCAGTGTCAGCACCAATTGAATCTACTTGTATTAGATTGAAGGTTGATGCTTGATTAGTTTCTTTAAGAATTTGATTAAAACGAGCAGCATGTTTTCTAAAAACAAGAGTATTAATTTTGATATTATGTGATAGTTGAGCAAGCGCTCTGCATATTTCAACATCTCCGAGATGTGAGCATATTAAGATAATACCCTGTTTATTAGATATTAAATCTAAGTAAGTATCCATATTGGGCGAATAAATATCGTCTATTTTTATGTCTCCTTGCCAACATGCTATTTTATCTAGAAACGATTCACCAAAGCGCTGAAAATGGTGAAAACTAGTGAGCTGATTTTTATTAATAAGAGGAATATTTTTATAATAATTACTAATTATTTCTATATACTGCTTAGATGCTTGACGTTGTTTTTTTCCTGTTAGCCAAAAATAGGTGATAACAGGAAACATAATTAATTTAGAGGTTTTTCTACCAAATATGTGGTAAAACTTCAGAATTAATCTAATTCCAAATAAGCCCTTTCGTTCTTGTGTTTGCGACCAATGAATTTGCTCATCGTTTTTTTTATAATTCCTTTTTATTAACGGTAGTATGCGTGGAAGCATTCCCAAAAATAATTTAGTATGCATCTTGGTAATGAGTAAATTATCTTTAAACGCTTTGAAATGTGATATGCCATCTTTAGGATATGTGACTTTAGTTGGCACAAAAATAGACGGTATACCTTTCCAATATAATTGGACCATGATATCTGTATCGAAATCCATTCTTTTTCCTATATTGGATTGCTTAATAAGATTACATGTTGCTTGTAAAGGATAAACACGAAATCCACACATACTATCTTTTATTGAAAAAGATAAGGTTTCAATCCATACCCAAAAATGCGTTATATATCGGGCAATAAGCCGATGTTTAGGGACACTATTATCATATATTGGACAACCAGATATTAAGGCATGAGGATTTTGTAATGATTGTTCAATAAGTTTTTTTACAATCTGGCTATCATGTTGACCATCCGCATCTATTTGTATTGCATAGGCATAACCTTGGTTATATGCATATTCCAATCCTGTCATAACTGCCGCACCTTTTCCTTGGTTTGTTTTTAAACGGAGTAGCGTGACCCACGGAAACAAGGCGATAATTTGATCCATTTTTTGAACTTCATTAACTGAACTTCCATCATCGACTAAAATGCAATTTATCTCATAAGATGCAAGATGTTTGAGAACACCAAGTAATGCTTCACTGTGGTTATAGCAAGGAATAACAAAGCAATAATTAGAAGGAATAAAAAATGGAACTACCGACATAATGTTAATTTTCCTAAACTTGCTATTTTTGCATTATCATTAGGTGTAATAAATGTGTAAGTAAACTCTAATTTATTAGTATCTTTATCCCATTTCAAATGCAGCATTAAATGATCTTCTGGTAGGACAGGGCATTGAAATTTAATCACATCTACTGATGATAAATATAATGCTGAATCAAAACATTTTTTAGCATAATGTACAACCCAATTAAGCTGAGTTACGCCAGGTAGTAATGGTTGGGATGGAAAATGTCCTTTAAACCAGAACAGATCTGGTGATATATGCAGTTCAATGTCAGCTTGCGTGTCACTAAAATTAATGCTAATTTCCTTTGAAAATTCTTTTTTCATTCTTTTCTCTGATGTTTCAAATAATTTCTTTAATTCAATATACGTACACTTCCCTTGAGAATTTTTAGGTAAAGAATCAATAAATCGCCATTTTTTAGGCATTTCGTTTAATGATAATGTATCTATCAATAAATGTCGAAAATATTGTGTTAATTTGAAATGATCTTTGTGCTTTAGTTGTTGTTTGTATTTCGGCGATAATTCGATAATTGCCCCCAATACTGTTCTATTATTTTGTTCTATTGGGATAATAATTGCCTGTTGTACTTCATTGAGCTGGTTAATTTGGTTTTCAATATAAGTTAGCGAGACTCTATTTTCAGAAATTTTAATAATTTTATCTATTCTACCAATCAAGTGAAAATGGTTATCATCAACCTTTTTTAGTTTATCGTTTAACGGCTCAGGTTGTGCTAATAAAGGTGAAATTAGCTGAGGTCTTTCTGAGATATATTCAATTTTCATTGAAGAAAATAATTGCCAAGCAGTATTAATATGTTCTTGCTGGCGAGTTGCGATAATGCCTGTTTCGCTAGAGCCATATATTTCATTTGGAAGTACATTAAAATTTTGTTTACAGAATTGAGCCTCTTCATAAGTGAGTTTCCCTCCAGAAGAAATAACTTTGTCACAATCAATTTTGGGTAATTTACTATCTAAAGTTTTAATAATGGAAGGCGTTGTAATATAAATAATTTTTTTATTATTATAAGTTATGAGCTGTTCTTGGTAGAGTATTGCTTCACAAACAAAAGGTATTTTACTACATAGAGATAACATTATTTTAAATGTTAGACCATACATATGTTCGTGTGAAACTGATGAAAGAAATAAATCATTGTTAAATTCCCCCCAATTGTTTTGGAGTTCTTGAATTTCGTACTCAAGCTGTAAAATTGATTTGTCAATTGATTTAGGTAATCCTGTCGATCCAGAAGTAAATAGTGTTAATGTTTGTTGTTTAAAATCATTGTTAATTAATTGAGAATCCTCTATTAAGTTATTAGAGTTAATTTGATCTATAGTGACAATCTCTTTTTTCAGAAGCTCTTTTTTATTAATCTCTACGTTGTCTGTTAATAATCCTTCAAAATGATGCTGTAATTCTTGATAATGTGGATTAAGTAAATATGGATGTTTACCAACATAGAAAAGAGCAAGCAACCCCGCAACGAAATTAAAACTGTCTTGCATATATAACGCCCAATGTTTATTAGGGTTATGATGTAATGCGTTGCTTAGTAGTAAAACTTGTTTTTTTAAATCACGTATTGATAATGGTTGCTTATTTCTAAAAGCTATAATTTCATGTTCAGGGCGTGATAACTGTTGTGATAGTTTAACTATTGTTGAATTCTTCGACGCAAAAGCCATTCTCCCCCCATAAATACTCCAATTAATACATAACTAATTAAACCATTATAGATTGTCCACCAATATGTATTATTGATTAAACAAGTGATCAAGGCTACTGTTCCATTGAAAACAAAGAATAGACACCAAAATATAGTAACTTTTCTTGTATATTGAATCGCATCAACCGATAAGTCTGGATTCTTGATTCTGGCAAATGTCTCAATAATAGTTTGAGGTTGCGATAAAGAGTAGCTAAAAAAAACAAATAATACTACATTGACCATGACTGGATAATAAAGTAGTAATTGATATTTAGAAAATAACCAACTGGTCAATGCTAAGATCATGCCTATACAAGCAATAATCTTAGCCGTCCATTTTATATTAGATATTACATTCGGTAATGTTACTAACCGTATAAGAAATAAAATAATTAAACATAAAATGGCTAAATTTATATGTTTATTTTGCATAGATAAGTAGATAATAAAAGGGTAACAAACGATTAAAATACTTGTTACACATTTTGTTATTAACTTAATTTTTTTCATGCCAATTATTTTGTATTTGATAGATTATATACGGCTTCAACAACATCTTGTACCGTTCTAACTGATTTAAAAGTTTCAGGCTCTACTTTTTTACCAATCAGCTTTTGTAGATGCACAACTAAGTCAACAGCATCAATGCTATCAAGATCTAGTTCTTCAAATAGTTTTGATTCAGGTTTTATGTCACCTTCAGGTAGTTCAAAAATTTGCACTAGTACAGATTTGACTTGTTCAAAAATTTGTTGCTTTTCCATACTATAATGCTCCTTATTGTTTTTGTGATAAGATAAAACTAGCTAATGTCTTGACTGAATAAAACGCTTTTTTAGTTTCGTCACTTTCAGCCGATAAAACAATACCATATTCTTTTTTAATAGCTAAACCAAGCTCTAATGCATCTATTGAATCTAAGCCTAATCCTTCGACGAATAATGGCGCTTCAGTTTCAATATCATCAGGTGTGATATCTTCAAGATTAAGAACTTCAATTATAAGTACTTTAATGTCATGATGTAAGTTTTCCATTAGGTTTCCTTTTTCTATTTGATCAATATTAATTTATCCTACTTTTAGTAAAAAATGAGGTTAAATAGCTGGTTAATCTTCTTGCTGCAATAGTTGTATTTTGATCCATAAAATCATCAATCAAAATCTTTTCTCCAACTGTAATTTTAAAAGAAGCTTTTTGGATTGGTATGTCATACCACCTTTGATGTTTAATTAGATAAGGTGGATCACATTGAATATGAACTACACGGATGTTTGCATGACAGCGTAAAGCAATATTAGCAGCACCTCTATGTAATTTTATTGGTTGATTAGGGACAGTTCTTGTTCCTTCTGGAAATATTAATATTCGGCCTCCATTTAGTAGTATATTCTGGCACTGTGGTAATATTTTTTCAGATTCAGCATTTAGGATATAGCCTGCTGTTTTAATTATTCGGCTGACAAAAACATTATGAAGTAATGCTCCCTTAACCAAACAATCACAACGAGGCATAACAGATGCTAAGAGTACAAAGTCAAGTAAAGAAGGATGATTAGCAACGATTAAGCAATTTTTATCTTGATTAAGTTTTTCGAGGCCATCAAATTGATATTGAATGACGTTTAAGAATTTTAATATCCTTATAAAAATTCTAAAACTAAAACTGATACTTATTTGAACAATAACGATTCGTTTGTTTTTATTCCAAACAAATAGCCTTAATAAGCTAAACCACAATATTGATAATACAACTAAACCACATAATCCAAAAAGCATGAATCCTAATGCAGTAGCAAATAATCGCCACCATTGGTTGATGCTGTAATTATTTTTTTTTACTAAAGGTTTAATGTCCATTGCCAATCCTGAGTATTTCCTTGTATTGTAAATTGTTTTTGTTTATTCAAATATGCATGCAAAAAAGCAAGAGATTGAGGATAATCGGGCTGATAAATCTTCGGTGTTTTTTTGATGCTTTGGCAATTAATTTCATTACCTTTTGCCAATATATATCCAACTGCATAAGCAGGAACTAACGGTTTGATTTCTTTGTGGTATGCTTCAGGAACCAATCCATCAAAGTCAATCAATAAGACTTTTTTATTTCCTTGATGCAATACTGCAAGAGATTCAATCAAGCCTTGTTGGAAGCTGTCATTATGAGCTGAAAGTGAGCTTATCGGTATCGTTTTATTACTAACGATAGTCAATAATCCAGAGGCGGTATTATGAACAGAAAGAGTAAAATCAGTTGGCGAGATATCTATATTTCGATTCAGTGTAGATAAAATTTTATAGGTTCTTTCTAATTCGCCATGTTGGCTAGTGAAAATAGCTAAATCCAAATTATTATTCTCAATAAGATTAAGCCCTACTTCAACAGCAAATCGTGATGCGATACTCATTCTTCGAGATTGCATCATAGGTATTTTTGTTACTTTAGGTAATGGTAAACTCCAATCATGAACGGGATTTTTAGACCATAATTCCCAATCATGTTTCTTTGATAATCCTGAAGATAAAGCAAACCAACTCTCAACTGCAAAAGAAAAATTCATTTTATTAATATTTTTATTAATTACTTATATTAACTATAATTTGTTAATTTATTGACCAAATTATTACATATATTTATAATTTGTAAATACTACATCAAAATTTAAAAAAGGCAATACTATTGGCTACACAAGAAAATTCAAAATATGGATATGATAAAGATATCTATACCGCATTAGAGGCAATTACTGAAGCGCAAAAAATAGCATTTTCACCAATTTTATTTCAAGCAATTGTTTGCATGAAAAATAAGGGAATTTTGGCGTGTTTAGACCGAGCAGGTCAAAAAGGAATCAGTATTGATAACTTAGTCAAAGAAGTTTCTTTATCTCCTTATGCAATTCAACTTTTGTTAGATGTTGGTTTGAGCATGCATGTTATTTATCAACATGATTCGCATTATATCTTAGGTAAAATAGGTCATTATTTATTACATGATAGAATGACTCATGTTAACCTTAATTTCACTCAGGATGTTTGTTATCAAGGTATGTTCTATCTTCAAGATTCTTTAGAAAGCGGTTGTCCAAAAGGATTAAAGGTTTTTGGAGATTGGAAGACAATTTATCCAGCATTACAGCAATTACCTGAAAAAGCTAAACAAAGTTGGTTTGAGTTTGATCATTTTTATTCCGATCACTCATTTCCTAGCGCTTTTCTTTATGTTAACCAGCTAAACCCCAAACATATATATGATGTTGGTGGAAATACCGGAAAGTGGGCAATTTATTGTGCAAAACACAATCCTGATATTAAGGTGACATTACTTGATTTACCAGAACAAATTACTGTTGCTGAAAAAAATATTAAGCAAATTGGTTTAGAACATCGCATTGATAGTTATGCTGTAGACTTATTATCTGCTGAAAGGCTACCTAATAAAGCAGATGTTTGGTGGATGAGCCAATTTCTAGATTGTTTTAGTGAAGAGCAAATTACAAACATTTTAAAGTTAGTTCACCGTAGTATGAAAGATGATGCTACAGTTTGCATAATGGATATTTTTTGGGATAGACAAGATTTTGAAGCGGGTGCATTAAGCTTGAATGCTTCTTCTTTATATTTTACGTGCTTGGCAAATGGCAATAGTCGTTTCTATCACTCTAAAGTATTTTATAAATGTCTGAATGATGCAGGTTTTCACGTCGAGAAAGATATCGATGGCCTAGGTTTTGGTCATTCATTATTAATATGTAAAAAGCGTTAAGTGAACATAATTAACAATAATTCAAGGAGTAATAAATGAAGTTATTAAAATATTTATCGATACTTTTATTCATCTCATTTTTATTTGGTTGCGGTAATAATAAATATGACACTCCAAAAAATACTTATACACAAGTGAATGGTCTTACTAAAGAGCAAGTAAAAGCAGCTATTTTAGCATCTGCCACTAAAGAACCATCCAGATTTAGTAATTGGAAAATGACTGTTGCTGATAAAAATACAATTCGTGCTACTTTAGTCAATCGCGAGTATCAAGTTGTTGTTAATATACCTTATTCTGCTGAAGGTTATGCAATTAATTTTGTTTCTGGTAGTACAAATTTAACCAATAATAAAGGTCAAATTCACCGAAATTATAAACGTTGGATAAAAAAACTTGATAATAATATTAAGTTAAATCTTGCTAAGGCGAAATAATTAAGTTTCTTACATTTTATTCACTTATATTTAAGTTGTTTTGAGATATGCAATAAGCCCAATTTGTTATTGGGCTTATTAATATAGTCAACTTTGTTATATCTGTTTTTAAATTAAAAATGCATAATTATTGATTAATCATTTTTCTAACAATGATATCAATTGTTAAAATTGACTTTCTATTCTTTCAATAACAGTTTAGTATAAATACGTATTCATAATATTTTAATGAATATTTTTTAAACCCCTTTTTGTATCTTTTCTTATATTTTTAATTCACCATTTTTAGCACTTGAGGACAATTATTATGTTTCAATGGCTTTCAAATTGGATTTTAGATGGACTAAAACACTCACCGGAAATTCTTTTATTTCTTTCTTTGAGTTTGGGTTATTTAATTGGCAGTATTCGTATAGGTAAATTTCAGCTTGGTGGAGTTGCAGGCTCATTGCTTGTTGCTGTTGCACTAAGTGTTTTTGGCGTTACAGTTGATTCTGGTGTTAAAGCAGTTCTTTTCGCACTGTTTATCTATGCTGTTGGTTTTGAAAGTGGTCCACAGTTTTTTCGATCACTAGGTGTTAAAACATTACGAGAAATCTTTTTAGCATTGTTTATTGCTATAATTGGTTTTGTGACAGTGGTAGTATTAGCAAAAGTTTTCAATTTAGATAAAGGGTTAGCTGCAGGATTGGCTGCAGGTGGGTTAACTCAATCAGCTATTATGGGTACAGCTTCTGATGCTTTAAGTCAGCTGGGTTTAAGTGCCGAAGAGCTCAGGAGATTGCAGGGTAATGTGACAATTGGCTATGCCGTTACTTATATCTTTGGTTCGCTAGGGGCAATCATTGTTTGTGTTAATATTTTACCAAAAATAATGGGGCGAGATATTAGTGATGATGCCATAAAAGCTCAATCAGAACAGCTTAATGGCTCGCTATTATTAGGCGCTAATCAAAATTTCGCTTTATCTGATATTAGTGGTCGTTTATATCATGTAACTAATAAGATTAATCAAAGCGTTTCTGATATTGAAAAAATGGTTAATGGTATTAGCATTGAACGAATAAAACGTGACAATAAAATTTTAGAAGCAACTCCAGATGTTTTAATAAAAGAAAAAGATATTATTTTGGTTGTTGGTCATCGCGATGCCATGATTCAAGCAAATGATCTTCTTGGCACTGAGGTTAATTCTGCCTCAGGGATGGATGTTATTATGAATACGCAAGATGTTGAGATGCGTAACTCTCGTTATGTTGGTGAAAACTTAATGCAGGTGCTTTCCTCTGATGAAGTTATGAAGTTAAAGCATGGTATTTATTTAGTCGCTATTCATCGAGATGGTCAGCCTCTTCCACTTAATAATGATATTGTCTTAAAACTTGGTGATGTGATAACTATTTACGGTGCTGATAGTGATCTTCGGCGTGTAATTGATAAAATTGGTGCGCCAATTACCAAAAGCGAGAAAACTGATTGGATATTTCATGGCCTAGGTTTGGTCGTTGGACTTATTATTGGTTTAATTGTTATTCATGTAAGTCATATCCCAATTACATTAGGGGCTGGCGGAGGAGCATTACTTTCTGGTTTATTATTTGGTTGGTATCGTGCTCTGCATCAAACTTATGGAAACATTCCTTCCGGAGCGCTACAACTTTTAAAAGATTTTGGTTTAGCTGGCTTTGTTGCTGTAGTTGGTTTAAGTTCAGGGCTTCAAGCAATTGATACTATAAAAGAACAAGGGATTTCCCTATTTTTAATAGGTGTGATTGTCACATTATTACCAATGTTACTTGCTATCTATTTTGGTAAATATATCCTTGGTTATAAAAATGCGGCAGTATTTGCTGGTGCCTTAGCTGGTTCTCGAAGTGCTAATCCAGCTTTTGGGGAAGTGCTAAATAAAGCCGGCAACTCAATACCAACTAACTCTTTCGCTATTACTTATGCATTAGCTAATGTTTTCTTAACACTTTTAGGTCCATTTGTAGTTGCTTTTGTTTAATTGTAATATCAATTTAAAGGTAAATTCTTATGAAGACTAAATCAGAGTACGCTAAATATGCTAATTTAAGCCCTTTTGAATTAAAAGATAACTTAATTAAACTTGCACAAAGCCATACAGATCATGTGATGTTAAATGCTGGACGTGGAAATCCTAATTTTCTAGCTACTTGGCCAAGACAGGCATTTTTTCAATTAGGTGTTTTTGCGGTGCAAGAATCAGAAATGTCTTATTCTTACTTGAATGAAGGGATAGGGGGCTTTCCAATTAAATCCGGATTAACTGGGCGTTTTGAACATTTTATTTATCAAAACTGTAACACCCCTGGTGTCTCCTTTTTAGGTAAAGCCTTTTCTTATATTCGTGATCAATTAGGGCTTGACGAAAATGCCTTTTTACAAGAAATGGTAGAAGGTATTTTAGGGTGTAATTATCCTGTTCCGGATAGGATGTTACAATTTAGTGAAGAGATAGTAAAAGCCTATGTTTTGCAGCAAATGGGAGCCCAATATCTTGATCGTGGTGATATTGATCTGTTTGCTGTAGAAGGTGGTACAGCAGCTATGGCTTACATATTTAATTCAATGAAAGAAAATGGTTTGATTGAAAAAGGTGATAAAATTGCAATAGGAGCACCTATCTTTACGCCTTATCTTGAAATTCCATCTTTAAATGATTATCAATTAGTTGAGATATTAGTTAATTCTGATCCTAACTTAAATTGGCAGTATCCTGAAGCAGAATTACGTAAATTGGAAGATTCTTCTATCAAAGCTTTCTTCCTGGTGAATCCTTCAAATCCTCCTTCTGTGAAAATTGATAGTAAAAGCCTGAAAATTATAGCTGATATTGTTAAAAAACGTCCTGATTTAATTATTTTAACCGATGATGTTTATGGTACATTTGCCGATGATTTTCAATCTTTGTTTGCTGTTTGTCCCCAAAATACTATCCTGGTCTATTCATTTTCTAAATATTTTGGTGCAACAGGTTGGCGTTTAGGAGTTATTGCAATAAATAAAGATAATGTTATTGATAAAACTATTAAAACTTTACCAAGTAAAACAAAACAAATTCTGAATAAGCGTTACAGTTCAATTGTTACTGATCCTGAGAATCTTAAATTTATCGATCGGCTAGTTGCTGATAGTCGTGCTGTTGCATTGAATCATACCGCAGGACTTTCTACCCCGCAGCAGGTACAAATGGTATTATTTGCATTATGCGAAATGATGGATGCCGATGAAAGTTATAAATCTATATTAAAATCATTAATTCGCCGTAGAGCAGCTTCACTTTATCAACATGTTGGTCTTAAACATCAAATAGATGAAAATAGTGTCGATTACTATACATTAATCGATCTTGAACATATTTGCCGAGAACTTTATGACGATAA
Organism: Gilliamella sp. Choc6-1; assembly: GCF_001690385.1. Lineage (NCBI taxonomy): Bacteria > Pseudomonadati > Pseudomonadota > Gammaproteobacteria > Orbales > Orbaceae > Gilliamella > Gilliamella sp. Choc6-1. The sequence goes on along the minus strand of NZ_LZHI01000012.1, from coordinate 50,600 downwards.
ATTTGCAAAATGGATCTTAAAAAATAAAAATCCTTCTGAAATGCTCTTTAGGATTGCTGATGAAGCAGGTGTAGTTCTTCTGCCAGGTAAAGGGTTCGCTGTTCAACACCCATCAGCTCGTGCATCTTTAGCTAATTTAAATGAGCACCAATATGCTTCAATTGGTTTATCAATGCGCAAACTTGCTCAAGAGTATTATGATGAATATAATGCAAAAAATAGATAACTGATTTATTTGATAATAAATTTTCAATATAAAAAATATAGCCTTAATTAATTTGGGGCTATATTTAAGTTTTTGTATTCTTAATTAAAAAGTGGCAGATGATGAAAAATAAATATTTTTATCATCTTGTTCACTTATTAATAAACTATTCATTTGCTTCTTTAGCTAATTGTTGCCAAAAAGCTTGTTGTGTTGGTAAAACTTCTTGTGACCATAATCGTGTTACATATTCATTTAAATGGCCGTCATGAGAATATGCAATTAACCCTTTGTAAATAGGCCATTCTTTTCTCGATTTTTCATTTAATCCATTTAATGGATCGAAAAAAATTGCTTTTCCATAAATGGAATTTTGAATCATTGCGTTAGCAAATTTTTCTTGATTAGTAATAAATTTCTTACTTTTAAAAGGTTTATTGTGCAAGAAATAAACCATAAATTTTTCATGCTCTTTAACATTTATCCAAGGTGCTTGGGATAGAACAATTGTTTTTTTATTGTATTTAGTTATATTAGTTGCTAAATAATTAACTATTAAATGTTGTTGTTTACCTTTTTTATTGTAAGCATATGCATTATATCGTCCTGCGTATATTAGAATTTTTGCTTCTTGTATAGCTTTGGTAACTTCTTTTCCTAACTTCAAACATTTTCTTTTAAATTCAGAAGGTATTATATCTAACTTAATTTGTTCAGGTAAAAAAGTACAAGCTGGAGAATTAATAATTTTTACAGCAAATCCATATTTCTTCCCTGCTTCATCAAGATAAGGAGAATAATGTCCCGAATGAGAATCACCAAATAATAATATATTTGCTCGTTTTGTTTTATCACCAAAAATACAATTGCCTTTAATTTCACCCATACAAAAATTTTCTGCTGGATTTAAATATTCTGTTTGTAAATAGTAAAGTTGAAGTCTTTCTAGGCTATGTGTATTTAAAAATTTAGTTGATTTTTGTGCATAATAGATAGTTAAAATTACTGTTACAGGTAGAATGTAATAGACAATTAATGAAAATTTAAAACTTCGTTTTTTCAAACGACAAGGTCGTTCAATAAAATAATAAGTTAATATAGATATAAGCAAAGTACCAACTACAATCCAAAAGTATTGCTTTGGTTTATAAAACTGCTCGACAAAAAGGTATTTTCGCGACAGCACAATTATAGGCCAATGCCATAAATATAGAGAATAGGATATTTTACCTATAAAAACAATGGGTTTTAATGATAGCAATCTAGAGACTATAGTTTTAGGGTGGTAAAAATATAAAATCAAACCTGTGCTAATTGTTGGAAAGATAGCCCAAAAACTAGGAAATAATATTTTATCTGAAAATAAAGTAACTGATAAAGATATCCCAATAAAGCCTATAAGTGTTAGTACATTATTTTTCGTAAAATTTGTTCCAATATATTTATTTTTATCTCTATATATCGATAAAATTCCCAAAATAGAGCCTATTAATAGTTCACCAGCCCTCCCAGTAAGTAATGAATAATAATTGTATTTAGTTAATAATCGAGCTAATGGTGAAATTTGAGCTAATAAGAAAGACAGGAAAGCTATAATGACAAAAACAATTAATGCTATTTTAGTTGCAGATTGCTGCTTTAACCTTAATATTAATAATAATATAAATGGTAATATAATGTAGAACTGTTCTTCAACGGCTAAACTCCAAGTGTGCAAAATTGGCATTGATTCTGCAGATGAATCCCAATATCCTCCAGTATGCCTTGCAAAAAACATATTTTCCCAGAAATAAGTTGTTGATTTTAAACTACGGAAAAACAACATAAAATCATTAGGTAATAATATATACCATGAAAAAAATGCAGTGAAGAGCATGACGAAGAAAAAAACCGGTAATATGCGATTAATCCGTCTTTGATAAAAGTTTTTAAAACTAAATGTATTATTGATAATTTCACCATAAATTATTTTGGTGATAAGAAATCCTGAGATAACAAAAAATATATCTACACCAATAAAGCCACCATGTAGCCAATGATGATTAAGGTGATAAGCAATAACTGCGATGACTGCAAATGCCCTAAGCCCATCAATATCAGATCTGTATTTTAATTCCATCTATAGAACCACCGAATTAAGGTTTCTTAATATTATGCTCTTCATACGTATTACTGGGTGTTGCATATAATTATCTTTTTAGATAAAAAGTTAAATAGAAAAACAACGCCACTTTCAAAAAGAGAGTACTTAAAAAAACAATTTTGAAGCATAAAAATTAAAAATCATAACGTTATGTATTAAATAAAAAATTAATTTGTTTGTGAATCTTAATATTTCCCCTATATTTAAAGAAACTATGTGCAAAATCAAATATGGGGGAACAGTATATTATGATACGAGTGATTTATTCATTTGCTTCTTTAGCCAGTTGTTTCCAAAATTCTTTTTGTTTTGGTAAAACTTCTTTGGACCATTGACGAGTTACATACTCACCTAAATGACCATCATAGCTATAAGCAATTAACCCATTATATATAGGCCACTCTTTTTTAGATTCTTCGTTTAAATCATTCAATGGATTGAAGAATATTGCTTTACCTTTTACTTCTTCTTCAATAAGCTTATTTGGTAATTTTTCACTATTAGTGATAAAGTGGCTGCTTGTAAAAGGTATGCCCTGTAAATAATTAGCTATAAATCTTTCATGTTCATTTGTATCAATCCATGGAACTTGAGCTAATACAATAAATTTTTTATTAGTTTTATCGATAAATTTGGGCAAATATTTAACAATTAAGAGTTCTCCATTATAATCGTAACCATTATAACGTCCTGCATATATTATTATTTTTGACTCTTCAATTGCTTTAGTGACATCCCTTCGAAGATCTTCACAATCTTTTTTGAATCTAGAATCGATTAAATTTAAATCATATTGCTCTGGTAAAAAAGTGCAAGCATGCGCATTAATAATTTTTACAGCAAATCCGTATTTTTTACCTGCTTCATCTAAGTATGGCGAATAATGGCCAGAATGAGAATCTCCGAATAGTACAATATTAGGTTTTTTAGTTTTATCTCCAAAAACACAATCACCTACAATTCTACTAATACAAAAATTTTCAGATGGATCTAAATATTGTCCTTGCAACTTATAAAGCTCTAATTTCTCTTTATATCGATAATCTAAAAATTTAGTCTCTTTTTGCATATAATATACAGAAAAGATTACTAAAACGGGAAATATATAATAAGTAATAAAAGAATATTTAAAGCTTCTTTTATTAATCCGGCAAGGCCTCTCAATTAAAAAGTAAGATATTATAGATAAAATTAAGGTAATAAGGGAAACAATAATGTATTGCTCTGCTGAGTTAAATTCTTTAATAAAGAGGTATTTTCGAGTAAGAACAATTATCGGCCAATGCCATAAATATAGAGAATAAGAAATTTTACCAACAAAGACTACAGGTTTTAAAGATAATAATCTTGATACAATGGTTTTAGGATGATAACAATATAGAATTGTAGCAGCACTAATAGCTGGTATAACAGCCCAAAAACTAGGGAATAGTATTTTATCAGAAATAAAAGTTATAGATAAAACAATTCCAATCAAACCAATAAATGACATTATATTGCATCTAATGAGCAAAGCTTGTTGCTGTGCTAAGTTGTTAAGACCATTATGTTTGTTATCTATATTAACTGAAATAATTCCAATAATAGAGCCTATTAATAATTCACCAGCGCGTCCTGTAAAAAGAGAATAGTAGTTGTATTTGGTTAAAAATGCAGATTCTGGTGAAATTTGAGCTAGTAAAAATGATATAAACGCAATTATAAAAAGAACGCTCAATACTAATTTAATTGATCGTTGTTTCGTTTTTAAAAGAATTAATAGAATAACGGGAAGAATAATATAAAACTGTTCTTCTACAGCAAGGCTCCAAGTATGTAGTATTGGCATAGATTCAGCTGAAGTATCCCAATACCCGCCTGTATTTTGCGCAAAAAACATGTTTTCCCAAAAATAGGTAGTCGATTTTAAACTGCGTAAAAATAACATCAAGTCTTTTGGTAAAAAGAGGTACCAGGTAAAAATTGAAGTGAGAAGCATTACACAAAAAAAGACCGGTAAAATGCGGTTTATTCGTCTTTGGTAAAAATTTTTGAAACTAAATGTATTATTGCAAATTTCACTATAAATTATTTTGGTAATCAAAAAACCAGAAATCACAAAAAATATATCAACACCAATAAAACCGCCTTGTAACCAGTTATTATTTAGATGGTAAATAATTACAGAAAGTACAGCTAATGCCCTAAGTCCATCAATATCAGATCTATACTTTAATTTCATTGCAGCCACAATACCTTGAATAAAATTGTAGCATTATATACTTTTTCTAATCATATTAGAATACATAGAAAATGTTTTATACTTGCTAATAAAAAATATAAAAGGTGATATTAAAATAACAAGTTAAACCTAGATAAATAATTATTTATATTACACTTCATATAATTCAATTATTAAAGAAACGGTACCAATAATGATGAAGCTTAAAATTTAATCATTTTAAAGTAAAGAATATATTATGTTTTTCGTTAATGTTATTTGGATAAATAAGATGCACCAATTTTATGGATTTGTTTAATTATAGGTTGCTTACTTTAGATGTATATAATAAACAAATTTATAAAATAGCTTTTTATTAATGTTAATACAAAATTATTTTTGCTATCACTTTACGAATTTATACATTGTTTCTATATAACAGATAATACACAGATATTTGGTTAAGTTTTAGTTGAATAAAAAACAAGGCGAGATGTTATTTGAAATCTAGAAAAGGATATGGCGGAAGCGCAGGAAAAAGCTGGAATTCGAATTTAAATTTAACTCATTGATTTTATGTAAATTATTCATGCTTCATCTTATGTGTAAATCTCTGTTCTACCTTTGGGTCTACCTTTTGAAAATGGATTATTTTGGACTGGTATGGATTAAAATAATATGATGTACAATCAAAGTCAAACCTAAATTTTGAGTGTCCAAATTATTTATTTGCTAACTATTTTAGCTTCTCCGTTAATGGAATTACGTTATTCCTTAGTCGATGCAACTGAAAAGCTTCAGTCAACAAATTAAATGAAATATATTGAATCATTATTCTTGATAATGTTATAAATGGCATTGGCATATTTATGCCTTTATAGCAAAGGAGATTGGCGTCTCCAAACACTGAATGTATTCGCTATAACCGGTATTAATTTATTCATTAAGTTAATACTTGTTCTGTTATGGCGAACTATGTACGGGGCATCTTCAGATGCACCGATTCAGTGTTTCGGTACGCCAACCTGTGCATAGTTCCGCCTCTCTTTACTGATGTTTAAGTTGTCTGTTTATTGTGAGGCTCATTGATGAGGGTTATCATGCGAAGCAACAACTGGACACCACGGAAAGTAGTCTCAGAACTTAGTCAAAAAGGAATCAAACTTGACCAATTGATACGAGATAATCATATTGATATTAGAAATTTTACTGATTTTGAATCTTGTATAGCAAAAGTTTTAGATATTCCCCTGCAAACTATCTGGCTCTCTCATTATGATAAAGATTAACTATTCACTTTTAATCACTTGAATCCTCATAGATTTATTTAGGTCTTATCCAATATAAGTCCTATTTTGTATGTTATTTTTATTTTTTTACACTAAAATCTATTGATGTTCGCACTATATGCTATATATTTATACATGTTCTTTTTTGCCACGATAATTAGAAAAATAGTGGAAATTTCTTTACTTTAGTTTTTAGGAGTTCTCTTGCACAAATTTTGTTGTATTGTGCTTGGCCGTGTTGATGCCTCTATTATAAATCAGTTGACGTTGGTAGATACGCCTGTTAGAGCGGGATTTCCTTCTCCTGCCGATGACTCTAGACTCATTATCCAAGCTGCGCAAAAGGGATTACAGGCCATTTATAAAAAAGGTTTTTTGTTTATGAAAGCGGGAGTGATGTTACTTGACTTACATGCTAAGCATACGGATACACCGTATGATTTATTTGAAATGTCTACAAATGTAGAGCAAAAGAAAAAAATGATAAGTTGTTAGATTTAAACGGGTTGTTTACACTTTTTGATTAAAATAAAATTCAAGTATCTCATAAGGTGTCGCACTATTCAAACCTTTATGTGGTTTAACTGTGTTATAGAAATTAAGAAAACGACGTAATTTAGCTTGGCGGTCTGCCGAGTCGATAAAGTGCTTCTTTTCGTTCCACATTTCCATGAGTGTTCTTATTACCGGTTCTGCCTTACCATTTGTTTGCGGACATGCTGGTTTTGTGAATTTTTGATTAATCCTATTATCTCGACAAAGCTTAACAAAAGCATGTTCCTGCGTGCCTTTATACTCCCGCCCATTATCCGAATAAACACACTCAATAGTATACGGCACTTGAGCTAACACATCACGCTGTAAAAATGCAGCAGAACTAAATTGAGATTTATCACCATAAATTCCTGCGTATAATTCACGTGAATAATCATCAATGCCCACAAAGAGATATTCTCGGCGCAAGGATTTTACTTCACCTTTCAGCAACGGTAAACGTTTGGTATCAACATGGAACATCTAACCAAGATAACGTTTGTTGTAACGCTTAGCCTGGCGTTTTAATCGCGCTTCAATCGATTTTTCGACTTTAACTAACCGCTTAATACCATATTTGATGGTTTTATAGCGCTCATTCGTACTAAGTTGCGGTTTAAACAACTTGTGACGACAAAGTTTTAATGCTTTGTAAATCGTTGGGCGACTGACGTTAAATCTTAACGCCAGAGACGTAACTGTCACTTTATCTTTATTGTATAAACGCCAAATCTCTTCTCGATGATACGGCGTTAGTCTAGTATTTTTATGCATATTCATTACAGTATTTTCTCCTAATACTGTAAACAACGCTAGAAAATCTTACAGGTGGAATAAGAAAACAGGCACCTTGACAGATTAAACGTGAATTACTGAGTCCTTGTTATACAACACGATGGGATGAGTTACCTTATGTTAGATAACTCTTCCTTGCAAACAACCATAAACGACAGCTAAATATTATTTATATGTATGCCGTATAGTAATGATTAAGAGTTCTAGTAAAGAAAGTTTTTTCTTAGATCTTTCTTTAATAATACGCAAGAGAAAATGCTTCACTAAATGAATGCCGCGGCTCAATATCATTTAATTTACTGCTTCTTAATCCTTTTTTATCATTTGGATTTTCCAACAAAGCATAACCACACACGATAGGATGTGCTTTACTTTTGATAAAATAGTCAATCTTATCATCTATTTTATTGGTTTTTCAATGACTCTTCTGCGTTTTTTAATAAAGAAATAGCCGCTATTTTTGCTAATTTAATCTAATGAAATTGAAACATCAAAGATGGAGTCGCCAGCAAATCTATGTATTTTCATAAGCTCAGGTTTCACTTTTTGGGCATTTAAATCAGTAATATCAAGAGCAAGTGCCAAATTAAAAGAGCCCGTAATTTCACCGTCCTGTTTAATTTTTTGTTAGAATTAAGATCCATTCTGAAGAAATATGAAGAGTACAACCTTAAAATATTAATCTATGTTATTAAAAATAAAACATTGAATAAAATATATAATCCGTTTAATATTATGATAATAGTTATCTAAATGGCATCATGAGGGATATATAAACATATGAATATTCCATTTAATATAATACAAGGAACATTAAACGAGCTTGATGATATATCATTACTTTTTTCTGAATATCGAGAGTTTTATGGTATTGAGGATTGTAATTCTGAATCAAAAAAATTCATTAAAGAAAGATTGATCAACAATGATTCAATAATTTTCCTTGCCTACGACAATAAAATAGCATGTGGTTTCGTACAGCTATATTTTTCATATTCTTCTTTATCCATATCACCAACTATAATTTTGAATGACTTATATATTATAAAAAGCTACAGAAGGTACGGTATTGCAACCCAATTAATGGAAAAAGTAAGAAGCTTTGCTAATAATTCTACATATAATGGAATTTCATTATGCACATCAATCGAAAACCACAAAGCTAGAGCTCTGTATGAAAAATTAAATTATAAAATTGATGATCAATTTATATATTATTTTTTAAAACTACATAAGGAATGATATATGAAAATTTATGATTTTGTTGGAGTTGGATTTGGACCGGCAAATCTTTCAGTGGCGGTTGCTATGGATGACGCTGGTATGTTAAACAAAGATGGCTTACAAATTAAATTTATTGAAAGTAAAAGCGAGTTTGGCTGGCATCCTGGAATGTTACTTCCGGAAGCGGATATGTAAATATCTTTTTTTAAAGATTTAGCAACATTAAGGAATCCTACTAGCAAGTATACATTCTTGAATTATCTATTTTCATCAGATCGTTTAGAAGGCTTTGCAAATTTAAGAAACTTTTTCCCTAGTAGACTGGAGTATAACGACTATTTAAAATGGTCAGCAAATCACTTTAATGATTATGTTTTATTATATGGTCATAAAGTTGTAAGTATTAATCCCATTTATGATGGTCATTTAATTGATCATTTAGAAATTTGCATTGAAGATAATAATAAAACAATCAGCAAATTGTATGCAAAAAATATTTCATTAGCAACAGGCATAACTAAAAATATACCCGTGGGAATTTTCTTAGATGAAAAAAATAAAAAAATAATGCATCCCAATGATTTTTTAAATAATTTGGAACATGAATTTAATGATAAAAATTCAGATTATAAATTCTTAGTTATAGGATCTGGACAAAGTGCAGCAGAGATAACTAATCATTTATCAGATCATTATCCAAATATAGAGTTATGTTTAAGAAACTATTCACTATGGCCAGCAGATGAAACTGAATTTTCTAACGAGATTTTCAGTAGCCATTCAGCAAAAAATTTTTTTGCTTATGATGAAAAACTTAAAGAAAAAGTGTTACTAGATTTTAAAAATACAAATTACTCAGTTGTAGATTCTGCATTGATAAAGCAATTATATAACAAAATGTATTCTCAAAAAGTATCCAAAATTTAATTCATAAAATTAATCAATTTTATGAATTAAAATCAATTGATGTTGAAGATAACATTGCTGTTTTTTATTCTTTACAAGAAAAAAGCATAAAAAAATTAAATTTTGATGGCATATTCCTTGCTACTGGATATGAATCTAAAATTACTGAATCATTAAGTAATTTAGAGCAATTTTTTATAAAAGATAATAATGGTCGATTAGAAGTAACAAACAATTATTTAGTAAAAACAAATAGTAGTGATTTCAAACCTAAAATTTTTATTCAAGGGGTCAGTGAACACAGCCACGGATTGAGTGAGATTCTCCTATCTTTAATCTCTTATAGAGCAGAAAAAATAATAAATACATTATCTGAAACAATAGGATAAAATCATTTATGAAAATTATTAATATTGATAAAACAAAAAATTTTTTTTCTTATGGACTCAAATGTAGTTATCTATTTCCGGAAGAATTAATTTCAAATCCACCACTTGGCGCCATGAGAGCTATAGTCAAGCCTAATCAAGCATCTATTATTCATAACCATCATGAAACAGAGATATTTTATATAATTAAAGGAAAAGGAATTGTTGAATCTAATTCAATCCAATATTCTGTAAGTGAAGGTGATTTAATTCATTTTTCAGCTTTTTCTGATCATACAATTACTAATTTATCTAATAATGAACCTTTAGAATTTTTAACATTTTGGTGGGAAAATCATGATGAAATTAATTATAAATTAAATGAATTGGATATTATTATTGGAAAAAATATCTTAGTTACCGCCACTCCTCAAACTCCTAATGGTGATTTGCATTTAGGACATATAGCAGGGCCATATTTAGGTGCTGATATTTACTCAAGATTTATGCGTTTTCAGGGAAATAATACTTATTTTCTGTCAGGAAGTGATGTAAATCAAACGTATGTATTGACAAAATCAAAACAAAAAAACATTATCCCTTTAGAATTAGTAGAGACTAATACCAATTGTATTAAATCTACCTTAAAAAAGTCCTTAATTACTTATGATGCTTTTTATAACCCGTTTGAAATAGGTGACTACAACCAAGAAATACAGAAATTTTTTCTTGAGTTATATAATGATGGTTGTCTAATCATCAAAAAAAATCTAGAGTATTTTGACAGTGATAAAAACTTGCATGAAGCTTATATTAGCGGTACTGTAAAAGATGAGTAATCACATCAACTGTCCATCCATTACCAATGCATTTATAACGCTGATTATCAGAAATTCTCTCCGAATAGCCATCATCTAGCGTTTGTAATCGTTCACACTCTACAGGATGTAACCGCCTGATATACGGATAAGCTAAAATGTCATGCTGGTCAACGGTCGTTAACGTATAAAACTTATCACCCTCGCCAAAGCGCCCCCATTACCTCTAACGTTTTCTTTGTTTGGCGTTCTACATTTAAATAGATAAAACCTCGTCTGGTTGCCTTGAGAGCTCAACGTAATAGATTTATCATAGATACGGTAAACACGATTGGATTGCTGTTCTTTACCAAAATATCCCACTTTGCGTGTTGCGTTTTCGTTTAAAATGAGTTTTTCGGTTTGCTGCGGTGAAATGAAATATTGTGAGACTTCGATGAAATTGCCTTGCCAATTGGCATACATTCGGCTGGTGAGCGTGATGGCTTTGTTGGCTAGATTACCAATTTGTGAGTATTTCTTTTGTAGCTGAAATTGTTTTTTTCCCACCAATGATGCCAGCCAGAGGAGCATAAATACGCTTCTGAGAAAACAGATAACAGGATATCAGCCAATAGAATACCTTTATCTTTGGATTGTGGTGCTTGCCAGTTAAACCAGTACAGTCGTTTACGATTCTGCGCACAGACTAAATTACTTTCAATCATCTGTGGTTCAACTTTCATATACTCGGTAATGACTGCTTGATGTTCCTTTTTCATGCGAACATTTTCAAGTAAAAATTTCACATGCGGATTGAGTGACTTGATATGATTCAAAATATCCACAAAGGTGAAAAAAAGTTGCCCGCGTGGATCATCAAAACCAAGCCGTTTGCCGGCAAATGAAAAGGCTTGGCACGGGAGCCTGCAAGCACCAAATCAATTTTAGTCCAATCAATATCCCATGTTCGCCAATTGGTTACATCCCCCAATCGAATGATATCAGGATAATTTTTTTGACTAACTTGAATCGCAAATTTATCAATTTCTGACGCATAATAACAAGTGACAGGAATTTTGGCTCTATCGAGTGCAACTCGTCCACAACTAATTCCATCAAATAAACTTAATATATACATAGTGTATCTCCTAAAGGTTAATGTGGCTTATGCCACACTGGAGATACTGCTAAATTAAGATATCAAAAGACCGTTTAAATCCAATATTGCCATGAATAATTCCCCAACATATTTTTAATGGGTTGAATTATGCAAAGAGGGATAATCGAATTTAATAATAAATACAAAATGGTTTGAGTATTTTTCTTTCTACCTTTTGAAAGTGGATTGGTATGGATTAGTCTGGACGAGTATGGAATTAATAGAAAAATAAAAACAAAAAAATCCACTCAAACCCCTGATAGTAAAGGTTAAAATGGATTTCTTTGGACAACTGTGGAATCTGCCACAAAAATAAGTGGCGGAAGCGCAGAGATTCGAACTCTGGGAGGGTCGCCCCTCGCCGGTTTTCAAGACCGGTGCTTTCAACCGCTCAGCCACACTTCCGCAATGGCTGTGAATATTAAAGGATACGAGTTTATTTGTAAATAGCTTTTTCTAAAAAAAAGATTACTTGCTTTAATTTTCATCTATTTTGAGTGTTTTTAGCGTTTCAGCGATAGTTTTGTCATCAAAATTAGTGTTGGAATCAATTTAATTGAGTATAATATCACGCAAATAAAATAGCATACATTAGAGAAATGTTAGAGCAAATAAAAACTGATAATAATGGTTACTTGAAGAACTGGCAGGACTGGTCCATTGATTTAGTTCCGGAACTGGCGTTAAAAGAATCAATAAGTTTAACTGATGCACATTGGGAAGTTATTTTATTTGTTCGCGATTTTTATTTAGAATATAAAACTTCGCCTGCTATGCGTACTTTAGTCAAAGCAATGGAAAAAAAACTTGGTTTAGAAAAGGCTAACAGCCGTTATTTATATAAATTATTTCCTGGCGGACCAGCAAAGCAAGCGACTAAACTAGCTGGCTTACCCAAACCTGTAAAATGCATATAGATAAAGGGAAATAATGAATTCATGATGCGATGGAAATTACCTTTAATCTTACTGATCTTGTTAGGTTACCTTCAATATTCTTTGTGGTATGGAAAGAATAATGTTTATGATTATAAAGCTAATTTGCAAATGCTATCAAATATGCGTCAGTATAATGATAAGCTAAAAATACGTAATGAACAGATGTTTGCCGAAATTAACGATTTGCAGCGTGGCTTAGAAGCAGTGGAAGAACGTGCCCGTAGCCATTTAGGTATGATTAAACCAGACGAATATTTTTATCGAATTATTATTGACTCTAACACTCATCAACAATAAGGCAATTTGTGAACAACCCTTCTAATATTATTGCAATTGTCCCTGCCGCGGGAATTGGTAGCCGAATGAATAGCCAAATACCTAAACAATATTTGAAAATTGGTTCGATGACGATTTTAGAACATACAGTGGATAAATTATTAACACACCCTAAAATAGATAGAGTGATCGTTGTAATTAATTCTAATGATAATTTATTTAATAAACTCCCTATTGCGACAAATGATAAAATTAGTGTAACTTTAGGCGGTCAAACTAGAGCAGCTTCTGTTTTAGCTGGCTTAAAGCTGTTGCATAGTGAACAATGGGCTTTAGTTCATGATGCAGCTAGACCTTGTATCGATCACCATGATATTAATCGTTTGATTGAAGCAGTGATGAATGCAAAACGAGGTGGTATTTTAGCGATGCGAATTAGTGATACGGTGAAACGATCTTATCAAGATAATGATAGCATCATTGAGCATTCGGAAGATCGTACTCATTTATGGGGGGCTGCGACCCCACAATTGTTTAAAGTAGACGAATTAAAGTTTTGTTTGCAAAAGGCGTTAAATGATAATGCCGCAATTACTGATGAAGCTTCGGCAATTGAATATTGCGGGGGGCATCCTTTATTAGTTGAATGTCGACGCGATAATATCAAAATTACACGTTCAGAAGATATTGCATTAGCGACTTTTTATATAAAAAATCAGATTTCAAAAAGGTAGAAAAGCATGAGAATAGGTCATGGGTTTGATGTACATAAATTTGGTGGGGAAGGTCCAATTACCTTAGCTGGGGTAAAAGTATCTTACCCATATGGTTTAGTTGCACATTCTGATGGTGATGTTATATTACATGCAATCACCGATGCTTTAATTGGGGCATTAGCATTAGGTGATATTGGTAAGCTTTTTCCTGATACTGATCCTAAATATAAAAATATTGATAGTCGAATGTTACTCAAAGAGGTATATCAAATTATTCGGGCTAAAGGCTACGAGCTGTGTAACTTGGATACAACTATAATTGCTCAAGAACCCAAAATGCGTCCTCATATCGATCAGATGCGAGTTAATATTGCAGAAGATCTTAATGCTAATTTTGACCAAATTAGTATTAAAGCGACAACGACAGAACAACTAGGTTTTACTGGACGTAAGGAAGGTATTGCTTGTGAGGCTGTGGTATTGTTGACTAAAAAACGTTAAATAGAATAATTTAAATAGTGAGCCAAATAAGTGTTAGTAGAACTTAATTATTTGTATGGAAAACCAGTAACAACAGGGCAATATAAACAACAAAATAAGGATTTTGAGGTAACTGAAGATCTTGGTTTTGAGTTGAAAGGCGATGGTGAACATGTTTTAGTTTATCTACAAAAAAGTGATTGTAATACTGTTTTTGTTGCTGAACAATTAGCCAAATATGTTGGTGTTTCAGCAAAGTTTGTTAGTTATGCAGGTTTGAAAGATCGTCAAGCTATTACTAAGCAATGGTTTAGCTTACATATGCCAGGTCAACAAACGCCGGATTTTTCTAATTTTGATTTGCCTGGATGTCAGATCTTAAATGTGACTCGTCATAATAAAAAATTAAAGATTGGTGCATTGAAAGGCAATAATTTTATTATCACTCTGAGAAAATTAACTAATAAAAGAGAACTTGAATCTAAATTAGCATTAATCAAGCAACATGGTGTACCTAACTATTTCGGTGAACAACGCTTTGGGCACGAGCAAAATAATATTATGCAAGCGATCAAATGGGCTAAAGGCGAGATTTCAGTTAAAAATAGAAAAAAAAGAAGTTTCTATCTTTCGGCTGCTCGTAGTGCTATTTTTAATGATATTGTAAGCCAAAGAATTGGGAGCAATCTGCATCAAACAGTCCTTAGTGGTGATATATTACAGTTTGCTCAGCGAGGAAGTTGGTTTGTAGCACAAGATGAAGAATTGCCAGTTTTACAACAACGCTTACTAAGTGGTGAAATTAATCTTACTGCTCCAATGGTTGGTAATTCTCCTTTTGGAACAATATCCCAAGCACTCGAATTTGAGCAAAACTGTTTACAGCACTGGTCAATCTTTTGGGATTTATTAAAAAAAGAACAAGTTGAAACAGCAAGGCGTTCAATATTATTAAGACCAGAAGGGCTTTATTGGCAATGGTTAGACAATGAAAGTCTGCAAATTTGTTTTTATCTACCTGCTGGTTGTTACGCCACAAGTGTGCTACGTGAATTGATAATAGGGAATAATTAACGTAAATGCAAAGTTTAAAAATACAGTCTCTTATTCAATTATTGTATCAGCAAGGAATTAAAGATGAACGTGTCTTAGCTGCTATTGCTTTAATTCCTCGAGAGCATTTCATTGACGAAGCGCTTTCTCATCAAGCTTATGATAACCGCTCTTTACCAATTGGTAGTGGTCAAACTATTTCTCAGCCTTATATAGTTGCAAAAATGACAGAATTATTAAGGCTAGAGCCTCATTCTAAAGTATTAGAAATCGGTACTGGTTCTGGTTATCAAACAGCAATATTAGCTAAACTGGTTAATCACGTTTGTTCTGTTGAACGAATTAAAAATCTGCAATGGAATACCAAAAGGCGCTTAAAACAATTAGACATTCATAACATCTCAACTCGGCATGGTAATGGTTGGCTTGGCTGGCCTGAGCGAGCTCCTTTTGATGGTATTATTGTGACAGCAGCTGCATCAGAAGTCCCTAAACATTTACTTGAACAGCTAGCAGATAAAGGTCGTTTAATCATTCCTGTAGGTGAGCAAAAACAAATTTTACAATTAATAGAACGTAATGGGGATAAGTTTATCACAAAAAATATCGAAGAGGTGAAATTTGTCCCATTAGTCAAAGGTGATATAGCATAGTAGTTACGCTAAAATAAGTAATACAATAGAGAGTATTTACCATTTATAGAAATATAAAATTATTTATTTCATTAAAACGTATGTATGAATAATTAAAAATATAACAAATAGAAAATAAATCATTTATTTTCTATTTGTTATATTAAAAACTTATGGTAATTATTAGTGTTTCTATGCGTTTATTTATGGCATTTTAATAAGTATTCATCATAAATCGAATATTATGATTAAAATTCTTTATTGTTTTTGTTCAGATTGTTTCCATTCACAAATACCGTAAATTGCATTGAATAAATAAATTAAGTATTGCGTAGCGATAACAATATTATTAGTATAAATATTTAGCCCAATTACTAGCACATTTAATATTATCCATAAATACCAATTAAAAGAATAACGCATCATTAAAAGTAACTGTGCAACAACCCCTAATCCGAAAATAAAGCAATTAGTAACGAGTTGGTAAATTGTGTTTTCTACACCAATAGCGTGAGTTAAATAAATATTGATAAATACAGCAACTATTAAAAAAATCAAAACATATAAAAATGCAGTTTCACTTAATGAGCGGACTTTAACATTTTTATCATTATCTTGATTTTTCTTCCAAGCCATTAGACCAATAATATGTGATCCAAAATAGTAAAAAGTCGGCAAACCAGCCCCGATATTGTTACCTAAGTAATTGGCATAACATTCTGCCATGACCGCAAACATGCCTAACACATTACCCATATTTTTGCGTTTGGCTAGCAAAATCACACATAATAAACCACAGAAAGCACCAATATAAGAGGAAAAGTAACGTAAATTTAAATAAGTAAAAGGATCTGTATATAAAAAGGCTAAAGTGATACAAATGACGCAAAAATAGGGGTAAAATTTGTTGCGCCCAATTAACATAGCAATATAGCTTAATTTATTCATAATTAATACTCTTCATTATTAATAAGTTGATTCACTAATTCGATGCAACGCAAGTAACGCTCTTCATAATTAGGTGAGTCAATTTGGATGTATTTGATATTATTTTTTTCAAGGATTGAAATAAGCAATTGTTGGAAATCCTTACGTTGTTTGCGGCTACCAAGGGATCGTAAACCATCAGCAATCCATGGTGTGTTATTACCTAACAAGATTACCAAATCAAAACGATAGTTGTTGATCATCGCCTGTAAAAAAGGATGTTCTTTACCTTCATATTTTTTACAAAAAGCTTGGGTAGTTACAAAATCCGTGTCGATAAACGATACTTTGTTAGCATGTTTTATCGCAAAATCAATATACTGTGCATGCCCTAATGCAATCTTATCATAGTCTGCATATTGCAAAGCACGCTCATCACCGCCAAGATGAGAAAAAACATAATTGCGTCCATATTCCCATGCGCTAGTTGTATTAAATACGTTTGCCAATTTATTTACTAAAGTTGATTTACCACTGGATTCCCCACCCAAAATGGCGACAGTTCGAACAAAAAAAGGTCTTACTTCTGTTGGAATATATTGCCAATTTTGAAGTGGTGCTTGGCGGATTTGGGTACCACTAACTTGCATAAACTTGCGTTTTGGATCGATAAGTACAGTATCTAAATTAAATAAATCTTTATACATAGCTACATCTTGAGGTTCACTAGAATAGACGCAATTAGGGTGAATGCCTTTATCAATAAATAGCTTTTTGACACGCTCACTCCATTCAAACCAACCGTTAGGGTAGGCAGGAATACCATCTTCTTCTAATAATTCAATATGAATATTTTTTTGATATTTAAATGTTTGTAATAACCAACGAATTCGATCATTAATAGTTGGCTGGCGAGACATCGCACTTTGCTTAAACAGCGCCATATCACGAAGGGTATCTGAACAAAGAACTACATACAGCTCATCAACTTGACTAATGGCACGTTGGATTAAATGAATATGCCCAGTATGTAATGGATAGAACTTACCAAAAATTACCCCTATTTTTTTATTTTTATCTGATTCTTCAATTTGTAAATACTGGTGAAGTGATTGCAATTTTTGAGCACTTGGATTTTTAATTTTATCATTTATTAGTTGGCTCAAATAACCTTTGGTCATTTGGCAGGCATCAGCAACAGTTTGTAACGATAATTTTTTTCTTTTTATTGCTTTTTTCACATAGCTAAAGCTATTCATATGGTCTCCCTGTTTCTTATATGCGACAAAATTTACACCATTTATTTTAAATGTTCAATATAGTAAACAAAAATATTTATATAAGCTCCAAGCTAATTTATCCAAAAGATAATTATGAGTATATAATTAGGCTATAGATAATATTAAAATAAAGAAAAGATATGTTAACTCAGTGGTTCAATCAATTTAAACAATATAGTCAAATTAATTTATTAGATATACATATAGCCAAATTTTTAACTGACAAAGCCCAGTTAACTGATAAACTAACAGCAAAGCGTTTTGGTTTTTTAATTTTGTCCCTGAGTATGGAGGTAAGAGCAGGACATGTTTGTCTGGATCTCTCATGTCTAAACCCACTAAATACAGAGCCTGAAATTTGGCTTGGCTTGGAGTCACCAACGGATAAAGACTGGATGCTTACATTAGAGGCAGCCAAAAATAAGCAAGTAGTAAGTGATGGTAATATTTTATCTCCATTGATTTATACTAACAATAAACTTTACTTTCAACGGATGTGGTTAGACGAAAAGCTAGTTGCTTATTATTTTAATCATACTAAACTTGATCATAATGAATATGATACTTCTAGTCTAAATGCCATTCTGGATCGGCTTTTTAACAATCAAGAATTACAGATTGATTGGCAAAAGGTTGCAGTAGCCGTTGCATTAACACGCAAGGTCGCCATTATATCTGGTGGTCCTGGTACAGGTAAAACTACTACTGTTGCCAAAATTTTAGCTGGACTTATACAAACTAATTCCTCAGCCCGAATTATAACGGCTGCACCAACTGGTAAAGCAGCTTCAAGATTAACTGAATCATTAAGTCGAGCAATTGATAAATTATCACTTGAATCGTTAAATCTCAAAGCAGAATCAGTCACATTACATCGATTATTAGGTGCAAGAACAGATAATCGTGCCTTTATTTATAATAAAAATAACCCGTTGCATGTCGATGTGCTAGTAATAGACGAAGCTTCAATGATTGATTTAAATATGATGGCACGAATTATCGAAGCATTACCTAAGTCAGCACGTTTAATTTTACTAGGTGATAAAGACCAACTATCATCAGTTGAAGCTGGGGCTGTATTTGGTGATCTGTGTTCATTTATTGCCAATGGGTATAGCCAAATGCGAGCAGATGAATTAAGCCAGCTAACGGGCTATATGATACCTGCGCATTCACAAGTAGCCTCAATTACCGACAGCATATGCCTATTACAAAAAAGTTATCGATTTAATGATTCATCAGGAATTAGTATATTAGCTAATGCTGTAAAAGAAGGTCAGAGCTCACTGGCAAAAACGTTGTTAACGGATAATTTATTTGATGATATTCGTTATTACTCATTATCTTCTAAACAAGCTTATCAAACAATGCTACAAGATAGCATCGAACATTATAAGCATTATTTAAAATCAATTAATCGACAAGGTAACAATAATGTTGCGGCTATATTAGATAAATTTGCCCAATATCGCTTACTTTGCGCCTTAAGAGAAGGGATTTTTGGATTAGAAGGGTTAAATAAGCAAATTGAATTATTATTGGTTAAAAATAAATTGATTGAACAGAGAAATAAAGAAAATTGGTATATTGGCCGCCCAATTATGATTTTACAAAACAGTGCCACATTAGGGCTATATAATGGTGATATAGGTATTACGTTGCCATCAGAGAAGGATAGTTCAAAAATGCGAGTTTATTTTCCTTTTGCTGATGGGGTAATCAAAGGTTTTTCACCATTTAGGCTACCAGAGCATGAAACAGCTTATGCAATGACAATATATAAATCGCAAGGTTCAGAGTTTAATCATGTTAATATTATTTTACCAACGGATTATTCACCTTTGCTTAATCGATCGCTACTTTATACCGCAATTACACGGGCTAAAAATAGTGTTTCAATTTATGCAAATGACTATGTACTAATGCAATCAGTAAAAACACAAACAGAAAGACATAGTGGGTTAATTAATTTATTGCAGAACAATAATTAAATTAGATATATGTTTTTTTATGATAAATTGGGATGATTTTTGTAGGAATAGCAAAACAGGGCAATAAAGCCCCGTAATTAAATATTAATGAATAATTTTAGCTAAAAAGTCTTTAGCGCGATCAGACTCAGGATTACTAAAGAATTGCTCTTTTGAAGTATCTTCAATAATCTCACCTGCATCCATAAAGATAACTCGATGTGCTACCTTGCGAGCAAAGCCCATTTCGTGAGTAACTACCATCATAGTCATACCTTCATAAGCGAGTTCAACCATAACATCTAGTACCTCATTTACCATTTCAGGATCAAGAGCTGATGTAGGTTCATCAAATAACATGACAATCGGATCCATACAAAGCGCCCGAGCTATAGCAACACGTTGTTGCTGACCTCCTGAAAGTTGTGCCGGATATTTGTTAGCATGAGCAAGTAGACCAACCCTATCTAAAAGTGAAAGTGCTTTTTCGCGAGCCTCTTTATCTGCTCTTCCTAATACTTTGATTTGTGCAAGCGTTAGGTTTTTTAAAATCGTTAAATGTGGGAACAGTTCAAAATGTTGAAAAACCATACCGACTTTAGAACGTAATTTTGCCAAATTAGTTAATTGACTAGTAACTTCGGTTCCATCAATAATAATTTTGCCTTCTTGTACAGGTTCTAACCCATTTACAGTTTTAATTAATGTTGATTTTCCCGAACCAGAAGGACCACAAACAACTACCACTTCGCCTTTATCGACTCTTGTAGTACAGTTTTTTAATACTTGAAATTGTCCATACCATTTTGATACGTTTTCTAAAGAGATCATCGAGTAATCCTTTTCTTAAAATAATTAACTAAGCGTGAAACAGTGAAGCATATGATAAAATATACTGCTCCAGTAAATAGCACCATTTCAACAATTAAACCATCTCTGTTACCCACAATATTTACAGCTCGGTAGAAGAAATCAGCTAAATTTAGCGTATAAATAAGCGTAGTATCCTGGAATAAAATAACACCTTGTGTTAATAAAAGAGGCGTCATAATGCGAAATGCTTGTGGTAAAACAACCATCCGTAGAGCCTGACCTTTAGTCATACCAAGAGCCAGAGATGCACTGATTTGACCTTTAGACACACTTTGAATACCCGCACGAATAATTTCAGAATAATAAGCAGCTTCAAAAAGTGCAAAAGCGATTAGTGCGGACACAAAGCGTATGTCTGTCGTTGGAGGAAGATTTAATAATTTCCCCAAAAGTTGTGGGACAAGTAAATAAAACCATAATAAGACCATCATAAGAGGAATTGAACGGAAAATATTTACATAACACATAGCGAACCAATGCAAAATTTTGATTGAAGATAAACGCATAATTGCCAGTAGTGTTCCCCACACGATACCAAAAATTACTGCAGTAATTGTTATCTCTAAGGTTAATATCATGCCTTTCATGATATAAGGTAAATTTGGTAAAATTTGCCCCCATTCTAATTCCATCATGATTTACCTCCTAAAATCCCAGGAAGTCGTACTTTTTTTTCTATATATTGCATAGCAAACATAATAACCACATTAATAAGTACATACCCTAAGGTAATGGCAATAAATGATTCATAAGGTTGGCCAGCATGCTCTAATAATTGATTAGCCTGTTTTGTTAGCTCAATATAACCTACTGTAGAGGCAACAGCAGAGTTTTTAACCATGTTCAACATTTCGGATGTTAATGGCGGAATTACTCTTCGATAAGCATTTGGCAATAATATATATAAGTAGATTTGTTTTAGTGTTAATCCTAATGCAATTCCAGCATTTTTTTGTCCTATTGGGATTGATTGGATTGCGGCCCTTATTTGTTCACAAATACGAGCACCAGTAAATAATCCTAAGCCAATTGTTGACATTAATAATGTAAATGTCATTGGATCAATATCATTATATAGCCAATCTCTAATTGATTCTGGTACCAATATTGGCACAACTTCAATCCAAAAGAATAAATGAATGATAAGGGGAATATTTCTGAAAATTTCGACATAACAAGTGCCTAACGTTGATAAAAAACGATTAGGTAATGTTCTCAAAACACCAAATAGTGAACCTACGAAAAAGGCTACTAATCCCGATGTAAAAACTAGCAATATGGTCATTTGAAAACCTAACCACAGCCATCCTAAATAAGTTGTATCCCCAAAGGGAGTTGGTTGCAGAAAAATCCCCCAATTCCAACTTGTTGTCATAAATGCTCCAACATATAAAAAATATTTTTTGTAAATAAGATGATGAGCGCAGCAACCTGCGCTCTTTTGAAAATATAAGTATATTATTAGTCTAATGCTTTATCATTAGGGTGAGCGAAAAGTTCTTTCATCTCGGGAGACATGTCAAAGTTCATGTTTAATCCTTTTGGTGGAATAGGCTCCTTAAACCATCGATTATATGACTTCTCTGCCATACCAGAAGTTTGAAATTCGGCAATGGTTTTATCTACTAATGCTTTAAATTGAGGATCTTGCTTGCGCAACATACATCCATAAGCTTCATAAGATAGTGGTGTCCCGACAATTTCCCAAAGTTCTGGTTTTTTAGCTTTTGAGCGTTCACCAGCTAAAAGTGCATCATCGATCAGGAATGCCGCTGCTCGTCCGCTTTCAAGTGTGCGAAATGCATCACCATGATCTTTCGTTGCAATAATACGAATATTCAAACCTTTTTCAGAATTGATTTTGTTTAGCATAACTTCAGAGGTTGTACCAGAAGTTACGACTACATTTTTACCTTTCAGGTCGTCAATATCTTTGATTTTGCTATTCGTTTTTACTAAAAAGCGAGTACCAACTATAAAAATAGTATTTGAAAAATCTACTTGTTGTTGACGAGAAAGATTATTAGTTGTTGAACCACATTCAAAATCATAAGATCCATTTTGTAAAAGTGGAATACGATTTTGTGATGTAAGTGGTAAATATTTAACTTGTAAATTTGGCATATTAAGTTCTTTTTTTACCGCATCAACGATAAGATCTGAGTAGTCTTGTGAATAACCAATAACTTTTTGATTATCACCATAATATGAAAAAGGAACTGATGATTCTCTATGCCCAACGACAATCATACCATTTTCTTTCACTTTAGCAAGTGTACCATTAAGTTCCTCCGCAACTGCAGAACCAGCCATTAGACCTAGCATTGCAAATGATAACACTAATTTGGTTAATTTTGTCTTTCTGTTCATACTCATCTCCTACGGTTTGATTTGTATCGTATTAAATAAATTTAATATTTTTACAAGCGATGTATATTATAACTTATTTTTAAACATAAAAGTACTTTTTACTGTTTATTTATATATTATAGAAACTAGATACAACTAATAAATAGTGCTTTATAACTCTCATTGAGGTGCTAAAATTTATTCTAAACTAAATAAGCAATAATTATGCCAGTATTCTAGACCAAAATCGTTCTTTTATAAAAAGAAGAATAAACATTAAAGCCATCATGATCCAATAAGGTTGATTTCCCCAACTAGCATAAGGCGTTAAACCTACCGTAGGTGATAATGTTTGTGTTAATACTGTAGTTTCAAATTGTGGTAATTGTTTAATAATCTCACCATGATGATCAATAATGGCAGTGATTCCTGTATTGGTGCTACGAATTAATGGTCGCCCAAATTCTAATGCTCTTGCTTGAGCCATTTGCAAATGCTGTTTTGGTCCAATACTATCACCAAACCAAGCGTCATTGGAAACAGTAAGTAAAAAATCGGTATCAGCGGTAAAGTTTTGCCAAATCAGATTGGATAAAATTACTTCATAACAAATAGCTGTAGTAAACTTAAAGCCTTTCATTTCAAGTTGTGGCTGCTGTTTTTCACTGGATGTCATTGATGACATAGGGATATTAAGTAATTTAGCAATCGGTTTAAGTACGGATTCCAATGGGGTAAACTCACCAAATGGTACTAAGTGGTGTTTTTGATAACGATTCCTAGTTGGGTATTGGTAGGGGGTTTTTTCTCCTAATACTAATAATGTATTATAAATTTTTCCTTGGGCTTCGGAATTACTGTCATCAAAGCGATAGTCAATGATTCCCACCGCAATTTCAGAATCATTTGCTCTTGCTTGCTCATCCAGATAATTCAAAAAAGATTTTTGATTTAATTCAATATCGGTAATGCTTGCTTCAGGCCAAATAATGATCTTATTGCTACTAATGTTGGCCTGAGTTAGCATTGCGTAGGTTTTTAACGTATTATTTAACTGTTGATTATCCCAACGCAATGATTGTGGAATATTACCTTGAATTAAAGCAAAATTGGCAACACGTTGATGATCGACGGTGGTCCAGTTAATATTTTTGAATGGAATTGGTGCAATAAAAATCGTAAAAAGTGCAAACCCTGCACCAAATATGTACTTTTTATTAGCATGTTGTTTTATTTTGTATAAACAATAAACGAACAGCCCGCACAAAATAGATGTCAATAAATTAACACCATCTATTCCCATAATTGGAAAATAAGCGCGTAAAGGGCTATCAAGTTGACTATAGCCTAATTGTAGCCAAGAAAAACCTGTCAAGATATAACCACGTAAAAACTCAGTCCCTTGCCAAATGATGGGTGCTGCAAAAACTAATTGTTTAAATGAACATTGTGGGGCAAATCGTTGTACTACTCTAAATCTAAGCAAAAAAGCAAATAACATAGGATAAAGTGACAAATAAAGGATAAAAATCCCTAAAATAATGAGCGCCACAAGTGTAGGTAATTCACCATATTGTTTAATACTAATATATACCCAATGAACTCCAGCTGCAAAGTAACCGATACCCCAAAATAATCCAAGTAGGATAGCTTGTTTACTAGATTTATTAGCAATAAGCCATAATAAACCCGAAAATGAGATAAAAGCTAAAGGCCAAAGGTGAAAAGGGGTATAACTGAAAACAGCTATACTACCTAAAATCATACTAGCTAAGACGTATTTAAGCATTTTCTGATAGTTCAAGATTAGGTACAGTAGCACCTTCTGGAATAGTTACATGTAATTGGATGATTCGCCTGCGATCAACAATAGTTACTTTAAATTGATATCCATCAATAGTAATACTTTCACCACGTAAAGGTAAACGTCCAAAATGTTGCATTACTAAACCCCCAATGGTATCCATGTCATCATCACTAAATTTAGTAGCGAATATTTCATTAAAATCTTCAACTGGCGTGAGCGCTTTTACAGTATAAACTGATTGAGTTAAGCGGCGAATATCGCGATCTTCAATTTCATCATACTCATCTTCTATATCACCAACAATAAGTTCTAAAATATCTTCAATAGTAACAAGACCTGATACACCGCCAAATTCATCAATTGCCATTGCCATATGATAGCGCTGCATACGAAACTCTTTTAACATATGATCAACACGTTTACTCTCGGGAACGACAACAGTAGGGCGCAGAATTTTTTTGAGATCAAAATTATCAACGCCTTGACGAATAAATATAAGAAGATCTTTGGCTAATAAAATGCCTTCAATATGATCTCTATCTTCACTAATAACAGGATAGCGCGAGTGCCCATGTTCAGAAATAATATCCAGGCATTCATCTAAAGTATAATTATCTTTAATTGTGATAATTTGAGAACGAGGAATCATGATATCTCGGACACGTTGTTCCGCTATATCCATAACACCTTCAATCATATCAAGGGTATCTGGATCGATGAGATCGTTTTCTTCGGCTTCACGAATGACTTCAATCAACTCTTCTTTGTCTTTCGGTTCAGAATTAAATAATTGATTTAACCATAATGCAAACCCTTTTTTAGGGGACCGGTGATTGTCATCACTCATTTGCTCTCTTCCTTTCTTATTTTGCTATGATAAAAAATGTTAATAAAAACAAATAGTGTAATGAATAGTTTCGATTAGTCAACTAGTTGATAAGGATCATCAAATCCTAACTGCTGCATAATACTTATCTCGATATTCTCCATTTCTTTTGCTTCTTCGTCAAGAATATGATCATAGCCAAGTAAATGTAAACAACCATGCACAATCATATGTGCCCAATGTGAGGTTAATGATTTGTGCTGAGCTATTGCTTCTGCTTCTACTACTTGTTTACAAATAACCAAATCACCGAGCAACGGTACAGCAATTTCAATTGGTGACTCAAATGGAAAAGATAATACATTAGTAGGTTTATCTTTGTGTCGATAAGTACTATTCAATTGCTGGCTTTCTTGTTCATCGACAATACGAATAGTAATTTCAGCACTATCCATAAATTGTGGCAAAATAACTTCTAACCATTTTATAATTTGCTTTTCAGTAGGTAGGTTTTGGTGATCTTTTGTAGCAACTTGCAGATCTAAAATAATCTCGCTCATTTTTATTACCTAGTTATTATTCACGATGATATGGATGATTAGTGGTTAAGCTAAAAGCTCGGTAAAGGCTTTCTGCCACGATGATGCGAACTAAAGGATGAGGAAGTGTAAGCGGTGATAGAGACCAACTTTGCTGCGCAGCGGCTTTACAAGCAGGAGATAAACCTTCAGGTCCACCAATTAATAAACTCACATCACGACCATCTGCTTTCCAGTGCTCTAACTGTTCGGCTAAATTATACGTTGTGTAAGGTTTACCTGGAATATCGAGCGCCACAATGCGATTACTTTTACCGCAAGCACTTAGCATTGCTTCGCCTTCTTTATCTAAAATTCGTACAATATCTGCATTTTTAGTACGTTTTCCTGCGGGAATTTCAACAAGCTCCAAAGGCATATCTTTAGGAAATCGTGACTGATAATCATTAAAAGCAATAGTAACCCAGTTTGGCATTTTAGTGCCAACAGCAATAAGCTGTATTTTCACGGCATTAACTCCAAAGTTTTTCAAGTTCGTAAAGCTGGCGACTTTCCTCTTGCATAATGTGCACAATCACCGAGTCCATATCAACCACAACCCAATCAGCATCACCTTGTCCTTCACTGCCTAAAACTAGATGACCTTGTTTTTTTGCTTCATCAATTAAATGACCTGATATTGAAGCTACATGACGGTTTGAAGTACCGGTGCAGATAATCATATAATCGGTAATGCTCGATTTACCTCGAACATCAAGGGTAACAATGTCTTTGCCTTTTAGATCATCAATCTTATCAATAATAAAATCTTGTAACGACTGTTGCAAAATAATCTCTCTATCAATCAAAACAAAGCGCTATTATAGCATATTTTTAAGAATAACGGTGTGGATAACATATAAATCCAACACTCCCTTAAAAAACTTATGATTACAAAATATTTAAATAAAAAGTAATTTTAATACAACCAAGTATTGTAAGATCCAATAAATATTATGTTAACTATTAAAGCTAATCCCTTTTTTAGCCTAAATAATGCATTACTTACCAATATAGCGTTCTAATTATTATTAAAAACATCTATTTTAAAGTGAAACAACCCGATCAAACATTGGATTATCCGTTAAACGATGTGTAACCATAATCAATGTTTTACCCTTACATGTCTGCTTGATTAATTGAATAATTTGTTGCTCTGTTTGTTGATCAAGGCTTTCTGTTGGTTCGTCCATTAAAATTAAAGGGGAATTATGCAGTAATGCTCTTGCAATGCCAATACGACGAATTTCACCGCCAGATAAAGTACGCCCGCCTTGTCCAATTAGCATATCTAAACCTTGTTCTGTAATTAGTAATTTGTCCAATTCAACTTGATGTAAAACCTCAATAAGCTGTTGATCCGTTGCATTAGGATTACCAATGAGCAAATTTTGCCGTAAAGTTTCACTAAAAATAGTAATAACTTGAGGAACCATTGCGATAGCTTGTCGCAAAGTTTTTTCATCCAGTTGATTTATTGGGGTATCATTAAAATAAATATTACCGGATCTTGCCTTCCAAGTTCGATTCACTAGACTTAATAAAGTTGATTTACCACAACCAGTTTTACCAATTATTCCAATATGTTCACCTTGTTCAACCGTTAAGGAAAAATCAGTTAATATCGCAAAAGGTTGATTTGGATAGCTGAAATTAATTTGTTCAAATTGTAATTTTGCCGTAGTTAAATCTATTTTTTTACCTTTAGAAACAAATTGAATGTCGGGTGTTTGATTAAAAATAGCTGTTGTGCGTGTGGCAGAAGTAAGTACTTGCCCTAAAAAGATAAATGCGCCAGGAATTGGCATGAGTATTTCAGCACTTGCAAGACTAACAAATACAAATAACGCCACCAAAGGGGATAGGGTGTATTGGGTAATTAGCCATAGAACAAGCAACGTTAAAAATCCAGCAATCAGCACAATCAATGCACTTGATAGTGCCATTAATGTTGATTGACGTTGCTGGTTATAAAGCCAGTTTGATTCAAGCTCATCAAGTTTAGCACGATAGCGTGGTTGTGCATTAAATAGGATAAGTTCAGCTTGTCCTTGTAGATAATTAATTAATAATAAACGATATTCACTTTGTTGTTTAGCTAGTGTTTTGCCGAGTTGCTTTCCTGCTTGATAAAAAATGACCGGAACCACAAGTAAAGTGGTTGTAAGGATAATAGTAATAATTAACGCAATAGGTAAGTTTATATTTGCTAATCCAACAAACAAAACAGCAATGGTAACAAGTGCGGTTACAATAGGTGAAAAAAGTTTTAGGTATAAGTGATCAAGTGCGTCAATATCAACAATAAAGCGATTAAGCAAGTCAGCCCGTTGGTAGTGGGCTAATTGATTGGCACTTAAGGGCAAAATCTTACGAAAAGCTAACGTTCTTAAATAAGCTAAGATTTTAAATGTGGTATTATGATCAACTAAACGCTCCATATAGCGGGCAGCGGTTCGAATAATTGCCGCAGCACGAACACCAGCAGCAGGCAACATATAATTGAAAGTATACAAACCTGCAACGCCAACAAAAGCTGTAGAGGCTAAAAACCATCCTGATAATGATAGCAAAAATACGCTGGCAAATAGGGTAAGAATTGACAAAAATAATCCCAATAAAATTTGCCCAAAATAGTGTTTATATAGTGCGATATAAGGGCGTAATATAGCTAGCATAAATCCCCCTTGATATCACAGTGTAGCTTACCATTAGCCAATTGCCAGATCTGTTTAAAATCTTGCATGTCATCTGTTTGATGAGTAATTGTAATGCTATTAGGGGCAATGTGTTGCTGATCCAAATTTTGGATGGTTTGTTTATCTAAACTAGCAGTTGGTTCATCAAGAATCAATAATTGACAAGGTTTTAGCATTGCTCTTGCTAAAGCGATCCTCTGTGCTTGCCCAATTGATAAACGTACCGCATCTTCGCCAACTTGGGTTTCAATGCCTTGTGGTAATTTAGCAATAACTTCAGTCAATTGGGTTTTGGCTATCACGTTATCAAGTTCATGGTTGGTTGCATTTTGTTTACCCAATAAAATATTTTCACGGATAGTACTATTAAGCAAGTAAGGATTTTGACCAATCCAGCTTACTTGCTGTTGCCAATCATTAATATCTAATTGATTAAATTCAATACCATTAATCTTTAATGAACCTTGATAAGGTAAAAATCCGAGTAGTACTTGCATTAACGAAGTTTTACCTTCGCCACTAGTCCCTATGAGAGCTAATTTAAAAGGTGCCTGCAAGCTAAATGATAATGGACCAACGATAGGTTGTTGTTCGTTAGATAATATAATTAAATTATCTGCTTCAATTGTTTTTAATGGCTCAGTCAATTTTATGTTTGTTATATTATCATTGATTTGTTTTGGTGCGATTTTTTTACTTAAAAAAGTTTCGATATTATCTGCTGCTGCAATTGCTTCAGCTTTGGCATGATAGTAAGTGCCCAAATCACGTAAAGGTTGAAAGTATTCAGGGGCTAACATTAGCGCAAAAAAACCAGCAAATAGAGTAACAGTTCCATTATATGCACCAAAATCAAATTCGCCTAAATACGAAAATCCAAAATAAACTGCCACAATGGCGATTGAAATAGAAGTAAAAAACTCCAATACGGCTGAAGATAAAAAGGCTATTTTGAGCACTTGCATAGTTTTAATACGAAAATCTTCAGAAGCAATCGCTATTTCGTTAGTTTGTTTTTCACCTTGGTTGAATAGTCGAATGGTATTGAGGCCTTTTAAACGATCTAAAAAATGACCACTTAAATACGCAAGCGCTTTAAAATGACGACGATTAATATCAGCAGCTCCCATTCCCACTAAAATCATAAAAATAGGAATCAAGGGAGCGGTACAAAGCAAAATTGTAGCTGCTGCCCAGTTAAATGGAAAGATAGCAATACAGATTAATATTGGAGCCATACTTGCCAATCGCATTTGGGGTAAATAACGGGAAAAAAAGTCATGCAATTTATCGACTTGTTCAATAAGTAGCGTACTTAATGCACCTGTGGTGTTTTGGTTTAAATGAGCAGGTCCATACAACTCAAGTTGATCAATTAATTGCTGTCGAACTTGCTGGCGAACTTTTTTGCCTATGGCAAAGTTGATCTTTTCGCGTAGATAAATTAAGCCTGCTCGACCAAGTAACACTGCAACTAGTGCGCCAAAAAAAGGCAGAATATCCACAAAATAGTGTTGTTCAATAATAATTTTTTGCAAAATTACAGCGAGCAATGCAGATTGAATAATAACTAATATAGTTAAAACCAAGCCGGTTAAAATTGAAGCACGCAAATTAGTTTTATACATTTTTGCTTGCTGTTTTAACCAGCCAAGTAGATAGGTCTGGCGTTTTTTATCTAATGACATAAAGATCTTTACTGCTTATTTTAAATTATCCAAATAATGTTCTGCATCTAAAGCAGCCATACAGCCTGTACCTGCTGAAGTGATTGCTTGACGATAGACATGATCCATAACATCACCAGCAGCAAAAATCCCTTCGACACTGGTTTGAGTAGCGTTGCCTTGCGTGCCTGATTGTACTTTGATATAACCGCCATTTAGTTCAAGTTGACCTTCAAATATAGCGGTGTTTGGTTTGTGACCAATAGCGATAAACACGCCTAAAACCGACAACTCTTCGGTAGTATTAGGATCTTGTGAGCTACGGATTCTAACTCCAGTTACTCCCATGTTATCCCCTAAAACTTCATCAACTACACGATGAGTATGTAGGATAACTTTACCTTCTTTAATTTTTTGAGCTAAGCGAACCATTAAGATTTTTTCTGCTCTAAAGGTATCTCGACGGTGAATTAAATGTACTTCACTCGCAATATTGGCTAAATAAAGAGCTTCTTCTACCGCAGTATTACCTCCACCCACGACAGCTACTTTTTGATCGCGGTAGAAAAATCCATCGCAGGTTGCACAAGCTGAAACTCCTTTACTTTTAAATGCCTCCTCAGACGGTAAACCAAGATATTGTGCTGAAGCACCAGTTGCAATGATGAGTGCATCACAGCTATATTCAGTCTCACTACCGAAAAGCTTATAAGGCTTAGCGCTAAAATCGACACGCTCAATTTGATCTAAAATAATTTCAGTATTAAATCTTTCTGCATGTTCCTTCATCTTAACCATTAATTCTGGTCCTGTTAAATCAGGAGCACCGGCTGGCCAGTTTTCAAGATCGGTTGTGGTTGTTAGTTGCCCACCTTCTTGCAATCCTGTAATTAGCACAGGTGAAAGATTCGCTCTTGCAGCATAAACTGCAGCTGTATAGCCGGCGGGACCAGAACCCAAGATAAGTAAACGTGCATGTTTCGATTTCATTTTTAGAACCTTACTGATTGTTAATAACAGTCATTTTATTTTTAATATTCATTAATTAAACTTTTTAATAAACCGTAGAGTCATCAAACAGTTTTTTAAAATAAGGATGATTTATGACACAAAAGTCTATCATTATCAATCTCTTTCTGGCAAAAAAATTGATTATTACAGTAATAGGTAACCACAATAAATTTTTTACTTTTAAAAAATAGATTATCTTTCCCTTTTCAGTTTTTTTAATTGAATTTATACTTTTTAAAACAACGTTTGTTTTATTTTTTGCTTTTTTTTGTTTAAAATACGTGCTTTTCTTATTCATGACTTATTGTTAACTTAGATAATCTATTTTCAGCCGCTTAGGCATGAAATCCTAACAAAACGGAGGACGTGTAAAATGAATAATCCTTCAAAAGAAAACGTAGAAGCCGTACTACGAAAAATTAATTGGGCACAAGAAATATTAATCTCATTGCAACACAATGTAACTGATCCGCAAATAGGTAATATTTTATCAGGAGTAGTGTTTATTATGAATTCCGCATCTGCGGATACTGAAACATTGTATCAATCGATTGAATAAAATTAAGTGTTGTTTTTTTCATTTTACCTTCAGCGGCTATAAAGCAACTGAAGGTTTTTTTATTTTAATCAGATAAATAAGTTGTTACCTCATCAAGCGACCAACGAGTTTTAGCTCTTGGTTCATTAAGTCGGTAACCGAAAGCCAGACAAAGTCCCACACCAAAAGATTCGCCACTAAACGCTAGTATATATTTTTCTAGAATCTTAATAATGCCATCATGTTGAAATCCACCAATAGCACATGAATCAATACCATAATAAGCGGCTGCAGTTAACATATTTGCGCAAGCTAGGTAGCTTTGCATTTCGGATGAATGATTGATGGTCAACCCACTTGCTAAACCGTGCTCATAAAAATTGATAATTGATTGACAACCAATATCAATAGCGGTTTGATCTTCAGGATTTGGTAAGTTACGCGCAACTGTTCTACGCAAATATTCGCTTTGTGACGTAAAATTATTAGCTTTACGATAAAGCACAATCACAAAATGTGAACAGCTGGTTACTTGCTCTTGATTGTAACAAACAGCACGTAATTCACTTTTAATTTTATCGTTATCAACAACGACAAAATGCCAAGGTTCTAATCCAAATGTAGAAGGGGATAGTCGACCAGCTTCTAAAATAGATTCAATATCAGTATTACTAATTTTTTTGGTACCATCGAATTTTTTGCATGCATGTCGAAAATTAAGGGCTTGTAATAATTTATCCATGCTCTCTCCTAATTTTTTGTGTTCCATGGAGCAACTTTAAACAATAATAACATACCGGGTATGGCAAGAATTGTACATAAACCAAAAAAGGTCGTCCATCCTAAATAATCAACCATAATACCGGTGGTGGAATTAATCAGTGTTCTTGGAATAGATGCAATACTCGTAAACAGCGCAAATTGTGTTGCAGTATAAAGAGGATTGGTTGTTTTAGCGATAAACGCTACAAAGGCAGCTGAACCCAAACCAACGCCCAGAGATTCAAAGCCTATGACAATCGCTAATAATATTTTTGCATAAAAGGTAATTTTAGTAAATGGACCTTCTATAGATAGCCACGCAAATCCTAAAATAGAAATAACTTGAACAAAACCAAACAACCAAAGTGCACGATTAATGCCAATTTTAATCATTAAAATACCACCTAATAAAGCGCCAAATATACTCGGCCATAAGGAGGCATTTTTAGCAATCCAACCAATATCTAAAAGAGTAAACCCCATTTGCATATAAAACAGCGTAGCCAATGATGTTGCCATACTATCCCCTAATTTATATAAAAATATAAAAGTTAGAATCAATACAGCTGTCTTAATACCATTTCGTGTAACAAATTCACTAAAAGGTTTAATAATAATATCTTCAAGCTTATATATTTTAGGTGATTGATTGATTGGCTCTTTTACTTTTAATGTCATGATAATTGCAGGCAACATAAATAGAGCAGTAACAATAAAAACACTGTCCCAGGGTAAATACTTAGAAAGAATTAATGATAGTGAACCTGGTACTAAACCAGCAATACGATAGGCGTTAGTATGAATAGTATTACCAAGTCCTTGCTCATTATCCAATAATAACTCTCGTCTAAAAGCGTCAAGAGCAATATCTTGGGTGGCAGAAAACAGAGCAACGATAAAGCTAATAGATGCAATTAACCAAATATTTAATGAAGGAGAAAGGAATCCTAGTATTGCAATAGATAAAACCAATATAACTTGTGAAGTAAGCATCCAGCCTCGCCTTCTTCCCAAATTA
This sequence comes from Gilliamella sp. Choc6-1, assembly GCF_001690385.1. NCBI lineage: Bacteria > Pseudomonadati > Pseudomonadota > Gammaproteobacteria > Orbales > Orbaceae > Gilliamella > Gilliamella sp. Choc6-1. The sequence continues at coordinate 16,577 of NZ_LZHI01000012.1, read as the reverse complement.
AATAAGGAAATATTATCCATAAATGGTGCCCAGACAAATTTCAAAATATAAGGAAACTGCGTTAACGTAAATGCGCCAATAGTTTTGATATTAATTCCTTCACTTTTTAACCATGCAGGTAATAATTGGGATAATAAATAAAAGGGTAAACCAGAAGCAAAACCAGTGAAAATGCAGATAAGCATTTTAGTGGAAAAAATAGTTTTAAAAATAGAGTTTTGCATATGGTTCATGAATTAATCTTATTGGTTGGTTTTTAGCAAGGTGCTATCATAGCATACAATAATCAAAATAATCACTAATGGTTAACACATACTGCTGGCGAATAATGATATTTAGGGTTAAAAAAGTTAAATATTGTTATATAGCTGTTTTATCTATATTATCGTTGGCTATTACCATATAAAATATTATGTATTTTAACTATGATATAAAAATATCTAACCAGTTAAAAAATTAATCAATCACCGTTAAGAGGGGTGTTGTAATATGAAAAGTTCATTAAAAATCGCTGTTTTTAGCAGTAAACATTATGATAAAGAACATCTAGAAATCGCGAATAAAAAGTATGGTTTTGATATCGAATATTTTGAACACAAATTAAGTCATAAAACGGTAGTGACCGCACAGGGTTACAATGCAGTTTGTGTCTTTGTTAACGACGAAATTGATAAAAAAGTATTGCAAAAATTAGCTGATTACGGCATTAAAATCTTAGCGCTCCGCTGTGCGGGGTTTGACAATGTTGATATAACCGAAGCTAAAAAATTAGGTATAACCGTTGTTCGAGTACCTGCATATTCCCCAGAAGCAGTAGCAGAGCACGCTGTTGCTTTAATGATGACACTCAATCGCCGCACTCACAAAGCTTATCAACGCACGCGTGATGCTAACTTCTCACTTGATGGATTAACCGGTTTTAATATGCATAATCGTACTGCAGGTGTTATCGGTACCGGAAAAATTGGTCAAGCGGCTATCCGAATACTAAAAGGTTTTGGTATGCATATTTTAGCTTATGATCCTTATCCAAACGATACTGTTGTTGAGCTAGGCGCAAGATACGTTGAACTTGATGAACTCTATGCACAATCAGACGTTATCACACTTCATTGTCCAATGACACCTGAAAATTACCACCTCCTTAATAAAGAGTCATTTAACAAAATGAAAAATGGTGTAATGATCATTAATACTAGCCGTGGTGCACTACTTGATGCAACAGCTGCTATTGATGCATTAAAGCAAACCAAAATTGGTGCATTAGGCATGGATGTTTATGAAAATGAACGAGACTTATTTTTCGAAGACAAATCAAATGATGTCATTTTAGATGACGTGTTCCGTCGATTATCCTCATGTCATAATGTAATCTTTACTGGTCATCAAGCCTTTTTAACACAAGAAGCATTATTAAATATTTCTGATACAACTTTAAATAATATTAAACTTATATCTAAAGGTGAGTCTTGTTCAAATATTGTTGAATAACAATCAACAATTTATGATAATGACAATTTTTTAACAATTCAAAATTTGGATAGTCTATGCAGCGTATTCTTCTTTTTATTAGTATGATGCTGATGCTTACGTCTTGTAGTAGCAATAATTATTCAACTTCACCAATGCAAGAGCACAGGGGACATTCTAATGTTGAAGGAGGGGTGTATCTGGAACAAGAACATATCCAACCTGAAACTGACAACATTCCTTTATCAACAGATAAAGAGCAGTTTATTGATAAAATGGTGAGTAAGCATGGTTTTGAACGTCAGCAACTTCATAATATACTAGCACAAGCTAATAAGCTTGATTGGGTGATTAATTTAATGGATAAACAAGCACCCAAATCAAGCACTTCAAATGTGCCTAATGGTGCTTGGATTCGTTACAGAAATAAATTTATTACCCCAAGCAACCTTTCTAAAGGCGTTGATTTTTGGAACCAATACGAAAAAGAATTACAGCGTGCTTATAATGAATATGGTGTACCACCTGAAATCATTGTTGGCATTATTGGTGTTGAGACAGGATGGGGCAGGGTTATGGGTAATACCAAAATTATTGATGCTTTATCAACTCTTGCCTTTTATTATCCAAGACGAGCCCAATATTTTACCAACGAACTAGAAGACTTTCTAATAATGTGTCGAGATGAAGGTGTAGATCCTTTTGATCTAAGTGGATCGTTTGCTGGTGCAATGGGATATGGTCAATTTATGCCCTCGGCCTTTAGAAGGCATGCCGTTGATTTCAATCAAGACGGTCATGTAGATTTATGGGATCCCATTGATGCAATTGGTAGTGTTGCTAACTACTTTAAGGCGCATGGATGGCAACGAGGAAAAAAAGTAGCAGTAATGGCACATGGTCAAGCACTAGCGCTTGAAACGGGATTTCACACCAAATATTCAATTGAAAAGTTAGCAAAAGCGGGTTTAAAACCAAAAAGTTCACTAGAAGGGCACAATCAAGTCAGTTTATTGCGACTTGATGTAGGCGATCGTTATCAATATTGGTATGGATTACCCAATTTCTATGTAATAACCCGTTACAACCATAGTTCACACTATGCCATGGCTATTTGGCAATTAGGAAAAGCAGTTAAAGCGGCAAGATAATCGCATCATTCAATTACAACCGGTTATTATGGGATTTTATACTCAACTTTAAGGTCGCAGCAGTGCGATCTTTTATATTTTATTCATTTTTTTCAATTTGTTATATACCAATTCATTCCCCTGATAATAATTCATTAAAATTACTATATTCATTTGTCAATTATAGTTAGTTGATATATAATGCCCCGTCGATTTCAACCGCCTATTTTTCATGTTCCTTGCTTTCAATGGGTTGCGGTTGCCCCGACAGAAAGCTGATTAATCCGTAGGGAGCGATAATGCGTCATTACGAAATAGTATTTATGGTTCACCCAGACCAGAGTGAACAAGTACCTGGTATGATTGAACGTTATACTGGTACATTAACCACTGATGGTGGTAAAATCCATCGATTAGAAGATTGGGGTCGTCGCCAATTAGCCTATCCTATCGAAAAACTGCACAAAGCACATTACGTGTTAATGAATGTTGAAGCAACTCAAGAAGCTGTTAACGAACTTGAAGATAACTTCCGTTTTAATGATGCAGTGATTCGCAGTTTAATTATGCGCACTAAACATTCTGTAACTGAAATGTCACCTATGCTAAAAGCTAAAGACGAACGCCGTAGTTCTGAAGATGATTTTAGCGAAGTAAATATGGACGATGATTCCGACGAATAATCGTTTAATGTTATCGGGTATTGTTACTAAAACGCCGATACGAAAAATGAGTCCAAGTGGGATTTCGCACTGTCAGTTTTATTTAGAACATGTATCTGAACAAATTGAAGCAGAACTCATAAGGCAAGCGTGGTGCGTCATGCCCATTATTGTTAGTGGACAACAAGAATTAAGTTACAGTATTAAAAAAGGCAGCAAAGTGTTAGTAAGTGGCTTTATCAGTACACACACTAAACGCAATAAAACAAGCCAACTTGTTTTACATGCTGACCAAATTAAACTATTAGGAGAATAGCCAAATGGCACGTTATTTCCGTCGTCGCAAATTCTGCCGTTTTACAGCAGAAGGCGTTAAAGAAATTGATTATAAAGATGTTTCTTTATTAAAAAGCTATATCACAGAAAGTGGTAAAATTGTACCAAGCCGTATTACTGGTACAAGTGCAAAATATCAACGTCAATTAGCTCGCGCAATCAAACGCGCTCGTTACTTGGCATTATTACCATATACTGACAATCATCAGTAATTAGCAACAGAGGGAACATATAATGCAAATTATTCTACTCGATAAAGTTGCTAATTTAGGCAGCTTAGGTGATCAAGTTAATGTTAAAGCGGGTTATGCGCGTAACTTTTTGATTCCACAAGGTAAAGCAGTACCTGCGACTAAAAAGAATATCGAATTTTTTGAAGCGCGTCGTGCTGAATTAGAAGCAAAACTTGCGGATGCATTAAAAGCAGCTGAAGAGCGCGTTGCTCAAATTAATGCGCTTGAAAAAGTAACGATTGCTTCTAAAGCTGGTGACGAAGGTCGTTTATTTGGTTCTATTGGTGCACGTGATATCGCTGATGCAATTAAAGCTCGTGGTATTAATGTATCAAAAAGCGAAGTTCGCTTACCAAATGGTGTATTACGTACAACTGGTGAGCACGAAGTCTGCTTCCAAGTACATAGTGAAGCTTTTGCTAAACTTATTATTGATATTATTCCTGAATAATCATCAATCAATATCGATAAAAAAACCCGTCTAAGTTGACGGGTTTTTTTATTATGTTTTTTTGATATTGATATCAGTAATTTTTATATATTACATACTAATCTACATACCCAATCATTACGGCTAAAAAAGGGTAAATAGCTAGGTAACAAAATTATTTAATAATAAACGCTTTGCCTCTACCTCGAATATCTGAAACGGCTTCGAGTTTATTATTATTAATTCTTATGGCTTGAATATCACCACTAAAATCTTGCTGTTTAAAATGATAACCCATCTGTTTAAGTTTATCTTTTAACTTCTCTGGCACTTTATTTTGAAAACGCTCAATAAAGATAAGATTCGCTGGTAATAGTTGATGATGATAACGTGGGGCATCCATTGCTGCTTTTAATGACATATGATTATCAAAAACATTTGTCACAACTTGAAAGATTGAAGTGAAAATCCTTGAACCACCTGGTGTACCAATAACCATTGCAACTTCGTTATCTTTAATAAAAATACTTGGTGTCATAGAAGATAAAGGACGTTTATTCGGCTCAATCGCATTAGCATCCTTACCAACGACACCAAATTGATTTGCCACACCTGCTTTACTACTAAAATCATCCATTTCATTATTTAATAAAATACCTGTACCTTTTATTACAACTGCAGATCCAAACCAACCATTAAGTGTATAAGTATTGGATGCGGCATTACCCCATTTATCTACAATAGAAAAATGCGTTGTCTGTAATTTTTCATGATTATTATCTAATCCTGGTTTAACTTGTTCAGTAATTGAAATAGTTTTAGGATTAACTTGTTTGGCTCTTTTTGCTAAATAATTACTATCAATTAATTGAGTAACAGGAACAGAAATAAAATCGGGATCGCCCATATATTCAGCCCGATCTGCAAAAACACGTTTTTCTATTTCTGCTAATAAGTGAATATATTGAGGTGAGTTCACTTTAACATGCTTAAAATCATTCGCTAAATTTTGCTTCATTAATAATAGTTGAATTAAACCAACACCACCAGAGCTTGGAGGCGGAGCAGTAACAACTTGCATATCGTGCCAGTTAGCAATTAAAGGTTCTCGCCATTTAACTTGATAATTAGCAAGATCACTTTCCGTAATCAAACCTTCATTCTTCTGCATTTGTTGCGCAATTAATTTAGCTGTTTCACCTTTATAAAACCCGTCGCTTCCTTGACTTGCAATACGTTCTAATACTTTGCCAAGTTCAGGTTGTTTAAATCGTTTTCCTTCTTGCATAGAACCAAAGTACTGCTTAAAGTGACCATTAGCTGGTGCTAATTTTTCGGCTTCTTGATAACGAGTAATCAACGCTTTATCTACTATAAAGCCTTCATTAGCATATCGAATAGCCGGCGCCATTACTTCTTGCCAAGTGAGCTTACCAAACCGTTGATGTACAGCCCACATCCCAGCAACTGTACCTGGCACGCCCGATGCTTTATGTGAATAAAGACTTAAATTAGGGATAATATTTTTATTTTTATCCAAATACATATCTTTATCAGCTCTGCTTGGGGCAACTTCGCGATAATCGATAAAATAAGGTTTACCGTCCATCCAAAGCGTCATAAATCCACCACCGCCAATGTTTCCAGCTTCTGGATAGGTTACCGCCAGAGTAAATGCTGTTGCAACTGCAGCATCGGCTACATTTCCACCTTTTTCGAGCACTTCTTTTGCCGCCTTTGCACCATAATAGTCGGGCGAAGCAACAGCTGCAGCTTCAAACTTTTGTGGACTCAGGTTTTTGGCAAGCACTTGCTGATATACCATGATAAATAAAGTAAAACAGCAAAGCTTCACCCACTTACTTTTTAGATAGAACATTTTAAACCTCCTAATAAATACATTGATACCGTCTTACTTTTCTGTTACATAAAAATGAATAAAGCAAAATTCTTGCCAATATGTAAAAGATTTCATAAGAGGGAATTAAAAAATATATCACAGAAAGATTATCAATTGAGTAAATATTGTTCAGCTTTTGTTAATGCGGTTTTACTTGGTGATATCATATAATACATAATTTTTAATAATGAAAATTCACAATAAAACAGCGCCACTCCTTTAAATAAAAGATTATGACGCTAAAAAAGTGAATTTAAAAAAGTTATTACCTTACCTATATTCAATTTTTTTAAGCTTCTTGAGCTTGGCTATCTATTTTCCCTTGTTCTTCTTTATAAAGTTTATTGTCATAAAGCTTTATAAAAGGCAGATAAATTACAACAGCTAAAATTGCCGACAAGATAGCAACAAAAATGGCTTTATAATCTCCTCCAGTACCAATAAAGGCACCTAATCCCATTGGTGATGGCCATGGTATTAACGCAATAATTGGATGAATAAGGTTTGAATTAATTGCAAAATAGCCCAACGTACCGCATGCCATAGGGGCTAAAAAGAAAGGAAGTGCTAAATAAGGATTATAAACAATCGGCATTCCGAAAATTACAGGCTCATTAATATTAAAAATGGCCGGTACGGCTGATGCACGTCCTAATATTTTTAATTGGCTAGATTTAGCATAAAAAGCAATAAAAAAAGTCATCAACAATGTAGATCCTGATCCTCCTAAAATCACAAATGAGTTATTAAATTCGCCAGCAAAAGGAATATGTGCCCCAGCTGCATTTTCACTCATATTGGCGAGCATAATTGGTGTAATAAACGCTCCAATAATACTAGCACCATGGATACCGACAACCCATAAAGCATGGATTAAAAATAAAATAACCATAATCCCCAGCCAACTTTTGGTTAAATTGGTGACAAAAGTAAAAGGGACACTAACAATATGAAAAATATCTGTTCCTAAAAAAACCAAAACACCATTAAGAATGATGACAAAAAAAGCGATAACAAAAGTGGGAATTAACGCAGTGAAAGAACGAGAAACACCTAAAGGCACGGTTTCTGGCATTTTTACCACCCAATTGCGTCTAACACATAAAAAATAAAGGTGGGTAGCTAAAATTGCCATAACAATGGCAATAAAAATACCTGAAGTTCCTAATCGAAAAATAAAAGGGTTTAAACGTAATCCATTGATGACTGAATTATCAAGATTATTAAATAACGCAATTCCTCCATTTTGTATTACCAATTCAGGTAATGTCATAAAAAAGGCAAAAACGGATAACATTGCCCCATTAAGTGCATTGACTTTTAACCCTGTTTCTTCTGCTTCAATTTTACTTAACTCATAACCAACAACAAAATTAAAATAGAGAGCTAAACTACCGATAGTTGCTGTATTAGCAATCATATAAAGGTTACTAACTCTAAAAAAGGTATTTTCAAAAAAAACCTCCAAACCAGTAAATGTCATCGGCAATGTATTAAACACTAAAAACATAGACCCAACGATAGAAAAAGGTACTGACGCCATTCCAGCAGCCATGACTGCTCGCACAATTTTAAATTGGGATATTTTTGCCATTGGGGTCATCAAAAACCTTTGTAAAAACATAAATCCGGCATTCATTTTGTTTTCCTCATCTAATTAATGATTGCTTGATAAGCTTGAATTCTTTGAAAATGTTTATCTTTATTGAGTTGAATTTTTTTTAATTTTTTAAGCATCAAAAAATCGATAAATACACAGCCTATTAAAAAAGCGCTAATTGTATTTAAAACATCTTGCGTATCTTTCAAAAAAGGAAAAAAAAGAGGATACCAAGGGGTATAAAGTATGATAATTAACGCACTAAAAGTGAATAATATTGAACGATAAAATAACGTTGCATAAGGTAAATAATTATAATGATTCCGATAAAGTTTTATCTGTTCAAACGAAGCCAAAACACCTAGTACCAATAAAGCAATGGGCATAATAGAAAAAAAAGACATTGAACTAATTAAAAACACAGCCCAATAAAGGTTAAGAAAAATAAAAAAAGCAGTGCCATAACGAATAGCTAAAAAACGATTAAAATAAAGATTAGCTAAACTTATTTTTTTATGCATCTTCAATTGATTAGACATCATATTGATTAACCCCTAAGCGTAGCTAATAGTTCATGATTCTTTCTATACAAATAAGAAATTTCAAGGGAAATTTCGCGCATTGCCATCGTTGTCATTAAATGATCTTGTGCATGCACCATAATAATTTCCATATCGATTTTTGTTCCATTCGCATAAAATTGCAGTAATTGGGTTTGTGATTTATGTGCTTCTAAAATTTCTTGGTTGGCATCTTCGAGCAGCGTATTAGCATAGTCAAAATTGGCTTCTCTCATGGCTTTAAATGCCTCGTAAATTTTGGTTTTAGCGTTACCACTGTGCAAAATAATATTAAATGCAACAAGTTGAATATTCTCGGAGCTCATTTTTTTATTCATTGTTAGATTCCCTTTTCTATAAGTTTGATAAAAAGTGATTTAAATTCGGTAAAGTTTTGGCTCTGCAACAATTTCGATTGCATCGGCAAATCATCAATTAACGTAACGACAGCTTTTGTCATCATGGCTAAGTTAGGGTTCTGATAAATAGAAGGGGATATCATAAAAATAAAGCGGATATCTGGGTGACTTTTATCCCAAACTAAACCATTAGGGATAATTGCAATCCCCATTTTTGACAATTTACCCACAGGAACAGCGGGATGTGGTACCACAATGGTAGGGCTAAAAAAGATATCACCTAATGCCATTCTGTTTTCCATTTGCTTTATTATCTTATGTTTATAACAACAATCTTCATTTATTGCTAAGCGATCAAGTAAACTATCCATGATTTGATCTTTAGTTTTAGATTGCTGGCACACATAAAAATAGTCAGCTGATAAATCATCAACAGCTTGCTCAATATGAATTAAACGGCGGGGATCACTTACCGCTTTATTTGTTGATAATGATCCTTGACTAAAAGAAACCAACATTTTACGTGATATAAGGTACCGACGAATTTTCTGCACATCTTCATCATTAAAAAATACAGAAACATGAAAAATAGGAACTTTAAAAATTTTCGCTGAAAGATCAACCGACGATATAATAAAATCAATATCATTTAGCATATCAGCTTCAATTTCATAATACCCTCGAATGGCAACAATTTTAATCCGCTCATCAAATTCATTCTCCACTCGATTTTTTAGCAACTGCGCACTTCCAAGCCCTGTTGCACAAATAATTAATGCTTTGAATTTTTGCTCATTTTTAAGTTTTTCAATCGAAGCTAAAAAGTGCAGGGTTAAATACCCCCACTCGTCATCATTAATAGAAAATGTATTTAAATTAACAAGTTGATTAAAATAGTGTTTTACTAAATCGAATAATTCTGGTGAACAAGTTTTAATTTCATTAAGCAGTGGATTTTCTAGTTTAATATTTTGTTCTAACCGTACAAGCATAGGTTTTAAATGTTGAATCAACCCATTTTTTAATTGTTCATCTTTTGAAAATTGATACCCGGTTTCCTCTTGAATTTTTCGGAGTAACTTGGTCAACATCACACTAAGTTGCGAATCTAAATTACAATGAGCAGCATTTGATTTGCTCATCAAATGTAATGTCAAATACATTTGTTCTTCTTTTGGAAAAGTAACCCCGATCGCTGCCTCAACACGAGTAATAATTTTCTTAGCAACTTGATATTCCAGCTTGTCTTTCGTTGAATCGGGCATATCAAGGTGTTGGATTAAAAGCCCAGATTGCAAACGCTTTATACTTAAAGAAAGATGCAGCACAATATTTTGCACCATCACATCAGACAGTTTAAGGTGGGCCTCTCGGCATTCATCTAAAATAATAATAGTTAAAGTATCAAAACTAATGGCATCACTAAATTTATTTAAATAGCTTAAACGCTGTAAAAAATGAATCGACTTTTCATGAAAAAAATAGCTCATAATAAAATGCCGTTTTGCCTTCTCTGCGCCGTCAACATAAAACAAGCATTTATCTTTTTTCAGTTTAAGTTCGAAAGATGCCAATTGATTTTTAATTTCCAACATATCCTTATTCAACTGAGAAGTGCTAATAAATATCTGTTCAGACAAGTCTTCAATATCAATTTTTTGGCTTTCTAAAAGAAGCAAATTAAGAAGATAATGTTTTCTTTGGCAAACATCGCGATAACTTGATAGTTCTTCATTACGATTTAGATTTTGATTTTGATCTAACAAATGATGATGAATTAAAAATGAATTGAAAGCGGTTCTATTTCTAATCTGTAATTGGTATCCATAGCCTTGCTTACTAACTATAATTGCGCCATTACTTTCAATTAAAGGTTTCAAATGGTTAAGATAAGTGCGAACGGTCCTATCAGATAATGATAACTTACAGGCCAGCAACGTACTGCTTTGGAATTGATTTTTAGAACTAACTAATAAACTAATAAGATCACGTTGTTTATTTTTAATCATTATCACCCATACCTATAACAGTTAAAAGCATGCTTAATAATATTGTGGTTGTTCTTATTGGCTTAATAAAAATGCACGCAGAGCAACATAATAAGGCACCGCTATATAACGCAACAAACAAACGGTGCCAAAATCAAATATTTACAAAGGAATGGCTTAAAGCGATTGAACATTATCCTCAATTAATTTAGCTAACTGCTCAATTCCTGATTGAATCGGAATATAAGCCTGAAAAGGAATACTCACAACAGGCTTACCGACTTCTTCCCCCAATTTTCTAAATTTATCAAACATCATCATAGTTTGAGGGCTAATTAAAAAGAGCGAAAAATCGCTATCTTTAATCATATTTGCCCCTTCAGTGGAAGAAACTGCATCAACCGAAATGGTTTTATTTTGGCTTGCAAAATATTCGGTTACTTTTTTGGCCATTAAGGATGATGACATCCCAGCAGCACAGATAATCAATGCTTTTTTCATCGCTTTTCTTATTCTCCAATAAATAATAATCTGTTATCAGCTCAACCAGCTATAAGATTTCACCGTTTGACCCAATGACTTTCTTATACCAAATGAATGAATCTTTTCGACTGCGTTTTAAAGTACCATTACCGTGATTATCTTTATCAACATAAATAAACCCATAACGTTTTTCCATTTCCCCTGTGCCTGCCGAAACAAGATCAATACAGCCCCAAGGGGTATATCCCATCAAATCAACACCATCTTCTTCAACAGCAATCTTCATTTGTTTAATATGTTCACGCAAATAATCAATACGGTAAGCATCATGGATGCTACCATCAGCTTCGACTTTATCGTAAGCACCAAAACCATTTTCAACAATGAAAAGCGGCAAACGATACATATCAGTTAACCAATTTAAAGTATAACGTAACCCTTCAGGATCAATTTGCCAACCCCAATCGGATTTTTTCACATATTGATTACCAATCAGATCGGTTTTTTCGTTATATTCATAGTTATCCGATTTTTTACGAATAGCGTTTGACATGTAATAACTAAACCCAATGTAATCGACAGTTCCATTTGCTAAAATTTCCAAATCTTGGGTAGTCACATCTAATTTATAGTTTTTACCTTGCCAATATTTAATGATATGGTTTGGATACTGACCATGTACATGAACATCGGCAAAAAAATATTTACGCTCCATCGCCTTTTGTGCCATTAAAATATCACCTGGTTTACAAGTCTCTGGATAGATAGGAATCATCGCCAACATACAGCCTATTTCAAAATCAGGGTTAATAGCATGACCAATTTGCACCGCTTTGGCACTGGCTACTAATTCATAATGTGAGGCTTGGTACATAATCTGCTCACGATTGTCACCTGCTTTATAGAAAATACCGGAATTGGTAAACGGAGCGAAATCCTCATCAAAATTTGCTTGATTATTAATTTCGTTGAAAGTCATCCAATATTTGACTTTATTTTTATAACGATCAAAACAGACCTCGGCAAAACGCACAAAAAAGTCAATTAATTTACGATTACGAAATCCACCATACTCAGTGACAAGGTAATAAGGCAATTCAAAGTGGGAAAGGGTAACAACTGGCTCGATATTGTATTTTAAGCATTCATCAAAAAGCTCATCATAAAATTTTAAGCCTTCTTCATTTGGTGCAAGTTCATCGCCTTTTGGAAAAATACGCGTCCAAGCAATCGAAGTACGAAAACATTTAAATCCCATTTCGGCAAATAGCTTAATATCATCTTTATAATGATGATAAAAATCAATAGCTTCGTGATTAGGATAATATTCCCCCTCAATTACCCCTTCAGTAATTTTACGATAACTTTTAGGTGAGCCCACAGTCATCACATCAGCGACACTTACACCTTTCCCTCCAACTTGCCAAGCACCTTCTAATTGATGAGCCGCAACAGCGCCGCCCCATAAAAAATCTTTTGGTAAACCTTTATTACTCATAATTAAGTACCTGTGTTTATTAATAATTCAAAATTAGTATAAAAGGAAAAAAATAGAATTACTAACCCACTTTTTCCGTATTGATAAGGAAAAATATAAGAATAATTGGGAAAAAAGCTATTTATTTAGCCACCCATTTACCATTTTCATTTTTGTGATAAACCTTTTCAACAGCAGCCCAAGCTACTTTAAAAGCAATTGTTTCTGGATCGCTGTTATCATGTCGTTTATGCGGATCTTGATACTGTTTAATAGCGCTATTGAAGGCTTCTTTAAAAATATCCTGCGCATGTTCAGGCAAAACATGGCGTACTGAATCGGGTAAATCTTGACGTGTTTTATATGGCATAACACTCTCCTTCTAAATTGAACATACATTATTGAAAAGTTAACAATGATTATATGAGTATCGCATTCAAAACAACTTGCTTAGAATTTAGACTTTTTTACGATTTAATACAATAACTGGTTTAATACAGTAATTAATTTAATACAAATAAACTAAACACTATAATCTACTGAAAAAAATTTAATGTAATATCTAAAACGGATAATTGCTTAAATTAAAAAAATTTTATTGTATTGATTAAATGGCAAGCAAAACAATTAATAACGCATAAAAACCATGTTATTTATAAAAATGCTCGTAAAAATGACTATCAGCATCATTGTTCAAAAGAGCTTCAAAATGATAAATGTTATTCTTTAGATTTTTAATTAAAGAGTGTAAAGAAGAATTAACACAACAAAATAGTTGATTAATTACTCAAAAAAAGTTATTTTAACGGCTTTTTAAACATTAACTGTTAATGGCTTTACATTCACTAACATTAATTAATCGTTTACGCATCAAAAATAAATAGTATTTGGATATTGGATTAGTAAGGAATATAGATGTCTTTTTCGGATTTAATTTCAACAGGGTTAGATGCTCTTTCTTCAGCAGTACCTCATAATCGTTACTCTCTTAAATTGAATGAACTGAATATAACCGAATCAATTTCAGTTCATGCCGTTGCCATTGATGAACAGTTAAACCAACCTTGGCGTTATACTATCACCTTTACCAGTTGCAACCACACATTAGCGGTTGACACCATTTTAAACAAACCGGCTTCATTTTCTTTTTTACCGGCTGAAAATAGCGCACTTGACCGCCTATTTGACGCATCAGAAGCCACCCGCACCGTGTACGGTGTAGTAACGGCGTTTAGTTTGCTATCCACAAGTCAAGAAGAAACGCGATATCAAATTATATTACAACCAAGGGTTGCATTACTTAGTAATAGTTACAGCAGCGCCATTTATCAAAATCAAAGTGTAATTAGCGTGGTTGAATCTTTATTCCGACAGCATGGCTTAACAGGCATAGATTACCGCCTAGAATTAAAAGAAACTTATCCAAACCGCGAGTTAATCACACAATGGCAAGAAAGTGATTTAGTCTTTATTCAACGACTATTGGCTGATGTTGGCATCAGTTTATTTTTTGAAACTCACCCAGAGCATCATTGCGACGTGGTAGTATTAAGTGATGAAGACCAGCGCTTTAAAGATTATGGCACAATTATTCATCAAAAACCCAGTGGTATGATGGACAGCGGTAAATACAGTGTCTGGGCACTGGCTCGGCAAAGTGGTGTAGTAAACCAAAGTGTTACGGTTAATAATTATAATTACCGTGAAGCAAAACAAAATTTACTCTCCCAAGTCAACACGGCGGCGAAAGACACTACTACCTACGGCAATGACTACCGTTACGGAGAGGATTATAAACACCTTATTGAAAATGACGAAGATAGTGAAATTGAAAGCGGACAGTGGTTTGCCGCCATTCGTCACCAACAAGTTATTTCGCAGCAACGCCTTATACGGGGAAAAAGTAACGACTACCGTTTAGCCCCAGGTCAACGCCGAACGATTACCAACAGCTCAATGGCTGGCATTGAAGACGGCATTATCATCTTAACCACCAAAGGCTATGGTGACCGCAGTCAGGCTTACGAAATTGAATTTACTGCCATAGCCTTTGACGTATTAAAACCTTACCGACCAGCGCCCCTCCCGATGCCAAAAATTAGTGGCACACTACCGGCTCGAATTACCAGTCCAGATAATGACACTTATGGTTATATCGACACACATGGGCGTTATCGAGTTAAATTTAACTTCGACTTAGCGAACTGGCGCAGTGGTGAAGAAAGCTTGTGGGTTAGACTTGCCAGACCGTATGCGGGTAATCAATACGGATTTCACTTTCCATTGATTGACGGCACCGAAGTGGCAATAGCCTTTACGGACCAAAACCCTAATCGTCCTTATATTGCCTTTGCGTTCCATGACAGCGCCCACCCCGACCTGATTACTGCCATGGATAAACACCGTAACGTAATTCGCACGCCAGCGAATAACGAGCTGCGAATGGATGACAAACGTGGGCAAGAGCACATCAAACTGGCAACCGAATACGCTAAAACCCAATTAAATTTGGGTCATTTGGTGGATAAAGACAAAAATCACCGAGGAGAAGGCTTTGAATTAAGAACTGATCAGTGGGGGGGCATTGCCGCCAATAAAGGCTTATACCTCACCAGCCAAACCGAACTCAAAGCGCAGGGCAAACAGCTCGATATGCAAGGGGCAATGGTGGAGCTTGAAAACGCCTTATCCATTGCCAAAGCACTACATAGTGTCGCAGAAAGTGCCCAGTCACACACACCAGATACCGAATCACAGCAACAGCTGCAAAGTTCACTGAGTAACTTAACGCAATCAGGCATGCTGGCTTATGCTCAAGAAGGCATGGCGCTAATCAGCCCGCAAAACATACAGTTAACCACTGGTAACAGCTTAAGTATCATCTCGACCAATCAAACAGACATTACCGCATTAAAAAATATCACGGTTGCCACACCTGAGGCAATCAGTTTACTGGCGCAAAAATCAGGGATGAAACTCATTGCCAATGAAGGGGACATCGACATTCAAGCACAAAGTGACCAAATGGCGTTAGCGGCAAAGCAAAACATTAAAATTGACAGTGAGGACAGTCAAGTTGACTTTTCGGCAGCCAAAGAAATTACCTTAATGTGTGGTGGCTCTTATATCAAAATCAGCAGTGAAGGTATTGAACTTGGCACGCAGGATAATATTTATCTTAAGTGCAATGTAATGCAAAAAATGGGGGCAACAACGGAAACACGAAACACGAAATTACCATCTAGCGATCTGGATGTTCATGGTTGTGTAGAAAAGGGTAAATAATGATTTTTGAATTAAATAATACCAACAACTTATTTAAATACCGTTACTTATTGGTTGATAACATCGTCGCCCTTAACCCAGTTGAACCATTATCAAAAGAAGGGTTAATAGACCTATTTGGTAAAGGCAACCCATTTAGCGAAAAAAAACTCACGCAAGTTTTACGTTCGGATTTAGATTATGACCCAAGCGTCTGCCCAACACTGGTTAAACTTGCCGAACCCGATGAATTTTTAGAAAGCCCAATATTGGATAGAATTGGCTTTGAAGCAGCAAACGAATGTTTTGAGTCAAAGCGTTATATTTGTGCTTATATTGTTACAGACCTTAAACCATCGGTACTGGCAAAACAACTAATCAATATTGGCAATACCATTGCCAATGCATTGCATCGGCGTTATTACCCCTTTTTTGAACCATTTCGAATGCAATTTCTGCAAGAAGTAGCGAGCAAAGAAGACAACGCATGGCTAAAATCACAATTAACCCAAATTGCAAACTACTACTACCCATCGATTCATGGTGGGCAGTTTATCCGTTTTACCGCCGATGACACCGCCAATATTGCCGAAAGTTGGAGTGAAAATTACGGCAATCGCTTAAAAAATTTGATAATGATTCAAAACTTAGTCAATTTATGGGCAAATAACCGAACATACTATAC